>JACPZY010000040.1 GCA_016195215.1 Actinomycetota bacterium
GCACACCTGGCATGAAACTAGCTCGATCGAGAGAATCATGGCGGATGGTCAAAGTCTCTCCGAGTCCCCCGAAGAGAACCTCCTGATGGGCGATAAGTCCGCGAAGGCGGACCGAATGTATTGGGACATCCCCAACTTTTGCCCCGCGGGCACCATCGCCTGCCACCTTTGTCGCATCGGGCATCGGTGCAGATCCCACTTCGGATCGCGCTTGAGTAATAAGTTCGGCAGTGCGGACAGATGTTCCACTAGGCGCATCCACCTTGGTCGGGTGGTGTAGTTCGATAATCTCGGCAGACTCAAAGTATCGCGCAGCCTTCTTGGAGAACTCCATCATCAGCACTGCGCCTATTCCAAAATTCGGAGCAATTAATACCCCCACTTTCGTCTTCTTGCTTAACAGCTCTTTAACTCTTTCGAGACGGGCTTGGTCAAATCCGGTAGTGCCAACCACTACGTTGATCCCGTTAGTAATAAGGAATTCCAGATTGGCCATTACTGAATCTGGCGTTGTGAAATCTACGGCGACGTCGGCTCTCGATGCGACCAACTGATCCAGAGAGTCGCCAAGATCAAGGGCAGCGACCAGGGTCATGTCGGTGGCGGCATTGACCGCGTTGACGACTTCCCCGCCCATACGTCCTCTGGCTCCAAGGACACCAACCCGAATCGTCACCTAAGCTCCTAAAATCTTCTCGAACTTGCTCTCGTGCTTGAACGGACCAACAAGAGCAAGGGTAGGTCTTTGGACGAGAATCTCGCTAGCGACTTTCCTAAGAGCCTCCGGAGTTACTGCCGAAATCTTCTTGAGAATCTCGTCAAAGCTCATCACCTCACCATAGACGATTTCACTCTTGCCAATATGGCTCATCCGAGAGCCCGAATCTTCCTGACTCAACACCAATGAACCTTTGACCGCACCCTTCGCCCGTTCCATTTCCTCATGGGACATCCCGTTCTCGGCAACATCATTGAGAACCTCTCGGATGATTTCGATAACTTCAGTGGCCTTGCTTGGGTGGCATCCTGCGTAGAAACCAAGGAGTCCAGAACCAGCAAATTGCTGGGCATACGAGTAAACAGAGTAGGCGAGGCCGCGCTTCTCACGGATCTCTTGGAAGAGACGCGAGGACATTCCTCCTCCAAGTGCCGCGGAAAGAATCCCCATCGTGAATCGACGATCGTCTTCGCGTGAAACCCCCGCCATTCCGTAGAACATGTGTGCTTGCTCGGTCTTGCGATTGATGAGTCCGACCGATTGCTGCGCACTAACTTTGATCGCTTTATTTGGACGAAGTTGTGGTGTGCCCGTTACATCCAAGAAGCCATCGCGCGACAACGCCTTCTCAACCATCTCCACTGCCGTTTTGTGCTTGATATTTCCGGCAACAGCGACTACAAGATCCTGGGGAATGTACCGCTTCTTGTAATAGTTATAGACGTTTTTACGGGGCATCTGGTTGATGGATTCAACAGTTCCAAGAATTGATCGACCCAGTCGGGTGTCACCGTAATAAGTATCAGAGAAAAGATCATGTACTAGGTCGCTTGGATCATCATCACGCATTGCGATCTCCTCAAGAACAACTTTTCGTTCGGCATCCACGTCAGCAGCTGTCACAAGTGAAGAGGTAATGAGATCAGATATGACATCGACTGCAATAGGCAGGTCGGTGTCAATAACGCGCGCGTAGAAGCAGGTGTACTCCTTGCCCGTGAAAGCGTTCATCTCTCCACCAACGGACTCAATCGAAGAGGAGATTTCAAGGGCTGTGCGGGTTTTAGTTCCCTTGAAGAGTAAGTGCTCTAGAAAGTGAGAAGCACCAGCAACCGCCGGGGTTTCATCACGCGAACCAACATTGACCCAGATACCTATCGCAGCACTGCGAACCGAGGAGATTTCCTCCGTGACGATCCGCAGGCCGCTAGATAGAACTGTGCGCTTAACGCTCACTATTGAAGGGGTCCCTGGGTTACTCAGCTGCTGCTGGAGTGTCTTCGAGAACTGGAATCAGTGAAAGTTTTCCCTTCGGATCAATTTCACCGATCTCAACCTGGATCTTGTCGCCTACCTTGAGAACTTCTTCGAGGTTCTCAATACGCTTGCCGCCGTGCATCTTGCGGATTTGCGAGACGTGGAGCAGTCCATCTTTCCCTGGGAGGAGTGAGACGAAGGCGCCAAATGCCGCAAGTTTTACCACGGTGCCGAGGTAGCGCTCTCCGACTTCTGGCATCTGCGGATTAGCGATGGCATTGATCTGGGCGCGGGCAGCTTCGGCCTTTGGGCCGTCAGTTGCTCCGATGTAAATCGTTCCATCGTCCTCAATTGAAATATCAGCGCCAGTCTCATCTTGAATCTGGTTGATGATCTTTCCCTTCGGCCCAATAACTGCACCAATCTGATCCACGGGAATCTTGATCGAAATAATGCGCGGAGCAAATGGACTCATCTCATCCGGGCTGTCGATGGCCTCTGCCATGACATCGAGAATCGCTAGACGAGCCTCTTTTGCCTGGTGAAGAGCTGCTGCAAGAACCGAAGCAGGAATTCCATCCAACTTGGTATCTAGTTGCAGTGCAGTAATGAATTCGCGAGTACCCGCAACCTTGAAGTCCATATCTCCGAATGCATCTTCCGCACCGAGAATATCTGTCAGGGCGACGTACTCAACTTTGCCATCAACGTCATCCGAGATCAGTCCCATTGCGATACCCGCGACTGGTGCCTTGAGAGGAACGCCTGCGTTGAGAAGTGCAAGGGTTGAAGCACATACAGAACCCATGGATGTTGATCCATTAGAGCCGAGTGCTTCAGATACCTGACGGATTGCGTATGGGAATTCTTCACGTGTGGGGAGAACTGGAACCAACGCACGCTCTGCAAGTGCTCCGTGGCCAATTTCGCGGCGCTTTGGTGAACC
>JACPZY010000043.1 GCA_016195215.1 Actinomycetota bacterium
CTGCTTTCTACGCACAAGCTGCACGCGAACACGAAGTTCTCACTCTCGGTCGGCCAGAGGTAGATATCAAGGAATTCGTTGACAAAGAGAAGTTGTCATTCACGGTAGAAGTCAGTGTCCGACCAGAAGTTAAACTCCCAGATTTTTCTGCAATCACAGTAAACGTTGAGAATATTGAAGTAACCGAGGCAGATATCGATGAGCAGGTTGAGTCGCTCCGCATCCGCTTTGGGACTCTCAACGCAGTAGAACGATCAGCTGCCGTCGGTGATTTCGTGACAATCGATCTCGTCGCGCGAATCGGCGGAGAAGTAGTAGAAGGCGGATCTGCTACTGGGATGTCGTACGAAGTCGGTTCTAATCGAATGATCGATGGCCTTGATGAAGCACTGGTAGGCGTCAAAGCTGGCGACGGAAAAGTTTTTGAGACACAGCTCGTCGGCATGGAAGAGGGCCAAAAAGGTGAAGTTGAAGTAACCGTCCACGGAGTGAAGGAGCGCGAACTTCCGCCGCTGGATGACGCATTTGCCACACTGGCAAGCGAGTTCGATACCTTGGGTGAGTTACGTGCAGATTTTGCTGAGCGCTTGGCTCGAGTAAAGAAGATGGAACAAGGCGCACAGGCACGCGACCGCCTCGTTGAGAAGCTTCTGGCGGAGATTGAGATTCCAGTTCCCGAGGAGTTTGTGACAGCGGAGGTGGATTCTCACCTCCAAGGCGAAGGTCGTATGGAAGACGACGCTCATCGTGCGGAAGTCACCGAGCAAGTTTCTTCTTCCCTGAAGTCAGATTTCTTATTGGATGCAGTCGTTAAGGCTGAATCGGTAGAAGTAACAGAAATTGAATTGACTGAGTATTTGATCCGGACCTCCCAGCGATACGGCATGGCACCAGAACAATTTGCAGAAGAACTCTCCAAGGCGGGACAGATCAGCCAACTCGTTGCCGAAGTTGGTCGTGCGAAAGCTCTCGCTGGTGTGCTCAGTCGTGTAACCGTGAAGGATGCGTCGGGAAATATTGTCGACTTAGAGGCTCTTCGCCCGCAACCTGATCCCGTTCAATCTGAGGGTGTAGAGGAGTAGCACTCCGCTATAAGCGAACATCGACGCTCAACAGGCAGAATTGGGAAGCATTTGGTCATTCAGGTTGTTAGGGTCAATACAGGAAGTTTCGACGAGGAGGATGTCAGTGGATTTAATTAGCACCCATTTGCCAGCGGCAGAGATTATTTCTCGTGCCCCACAATCGGGCTCGGGTGGACTTGATGACCAGGTCTACAACCGCTTGCTCAAGGAGCGCATCATTTTCCTTGGCTCTGTTGTTGAGGATTCCATGGCCAACGCCATCTGCGCGCAAATTCTCCTTCTTGCTGCCGAAGATTCTGAGAAAGATATCTACCTCTACATCAACTCACCTGGAGGTTCTGTAACCGCTGGCATGGCGATCTACGACACTATGCAGTTCGTTAAGAATGATGTTGCCACCGTGGGAATGGGTCTGGCCGCTTCGATGGGTCAGTTCTTGCTCTGTGCAGGCGCCACAGGAAAGCGTTACGCAACACCACATGCGCGCATCATGATGCATCAGCCATCAAGCGGCATTGGCGGAACAGCAACCGATATCAAAATTCAAGCCGAGCAGATTGGCTTTACCAAGAAGAAGATGGCCGAATTGATTGCATTCCACACGGGTCAGTCACTTGAAACGATCGCTGCAGATTCTGATCGCGATCGTTGGTTCACTGCAGAAGAGGCAAAGGAATACGGATTTGTGGATCACGTTGTTCGTTCCGCCGTACAAGTTTCGGGTCGTGGAGGCACCGCATGAAGATGGAATTTGATAGGATAAACGAAATCGCCAATCGCTATGTTCTTCCAACGATTGAGGAGCGGACCAGTTACGGTTATAAGCGTCTTGACCCATACACCAAGCTCTTCGAAGAGCGCATCATCTTCTTAGGTCAGGCAATTGATGACACCGTTGCAAACGACGTGATGGCACAGTTACTTACGCTTGAATCAATGGATCCAGATCGCGACATCATGATCTACATCAACTCACCCGGAGGATCGGTCACAGCACTAACTGCGATCTACGACACCATGCAGTTTGTACGTCCCGACATTATGACGATATGCCTGGGACAGGCGGCTTCGGCTGCGGCAGTTCTGCTGGCAGGTGGAGCTAAAGGGAAACGTATGGCCCTTGAGCATTCACGTATTTTGATTCACCAACCTTCTAGCGAAGGCGGGGGACAGGCTTCGGATATCGAAATTCAGGCTCGCGAAGTTATGCGTATGCGTGTACTGCTTGAAGAATTGATTGTTCGCCACTCCACGCGCTCAGCTGAGCAGATCGCCCAAGATATTGAGCGTGACAAGATTCTTACTGCATCAGAGGCTGTTGAATATGGATTAATTGATCAGGTATTAGCAAGCCGAAAGGCAAAGCCCGCTCACTAAACAGAGAGAAGTTGCAGCAATTGCAACACGATCGTTATTTATAAGGAAACGTTTGCATGGTTTCTGTCTGATCAGGCACTTGCCAGTACTAAGTGATTACCGACACACTTAGCGTTTCCGATTTTCTCAGTCTGGGGTCAATTTTATGGCTTTCATCGCGCCTGGAAGTATATTTTCCTACGCAGACTATCGAAATCTCTGGATTTCAAATCTCTTTGTCACAATTGGTGCCTCTGCATTTCCAATCGCTCTCGCGGTCACTGTTCTTGACGCCGGCGGAACGACAACAACACTCGGACTCATACTCGCTTCTCGAGTTCTCTCTTCGGTTCTTCTCGCGCCA
>JACPZY010000048.1 GCA_016195215.1 Actinomycetota bacterium
CAAGTCCTGAGACGAAGCAGGAGACGAAGGCAAGACGATTAAGCATAGAGCGGCATGCGAGATCGCTAAAGGCCGAGAAGTGGTAATTCGGCAGGGAGACGTCTTCTGGGTGGATTTGGGGCGCCCGGCCGGTTCTGCGCCCGGCTATCGCCATCCATATGTCGTTGTTCAAAATAACCTGTTTAACCAGAGTCGGATCAATACGGTTGTGCTCTGCGGGTTGACGTCGAATCTCAAGCGAGCGGATGCTCCTGGAAATGTGTTGTTGTCAAAGGAGGAAGCCAATCTGAGGAAGGCCAGCGTTGTGAATGTCTCGCAAGTTGTCACGATCGATAAAGCCTGCCTCACTGAGAAGATAGGAGCGCTTTCGCCTGGTCGAGTCGAACAGATCATTGATGGTATGAAGCTGCTCTTGGAGCCAAGGGAAATATGAGGGCGGGCGGCAAGGCGGGCTCCTTCGCTGCTCCGGGCGGTCCACTGATCCGACTAAGGCTCGGGCTGCTCAATTCGATAGTTGAGAAAGCCGATCGAATTGCCCCCTTTGGGGTCGCAGCCCATCGCTGAGTCGGGTGCCCAACCGACCGCCAAGTCGCGCTCAGGCCCCCGCCTCGCCGCTATTGGGGAGTGGGGAACTGAGAGATTGACTTTAAAAGACCTTGGCCGTAGATTGGAATTAGACCAAATTCACCCAAATGATGAAGACGGAATGGAGATCAAGATGACGTATGATAGACACGCAAAATGGCGGGACTCCTCCTTCCAGTTTGCGAGAGACCAATGGATGCCAGAAGTTTTCCTTGATGTTATTGAGGGTAGCAATGGTATCCATATGCCGCTCATTGTCTCTGAGCGGATTCATGAGAAAATAAAGTGGGGCGAGATTGTATTTCCGACACGAGATGCAGCAAAAGAAGCGGCTTATGTAATGGTGGCGAAGTTTGTTCAGAAAAGGTGGGGCATTTCCGAAAAAATGTTGGATCAATTGGGGTGAAGAAGAGGTGAAAATAAATCGGCTTTTATTTGTTTGTTGGTTTACACACGCCATTCTTATTGCTACGAGCGCCTGTCAGACTTTTGACTACCGCAGCCCAGAAGAGAAGGCCAAACAGGCCGAAGCGACCGCTAAAGTAACTCGTTTTCAAGAACAACACCGAAAATTTAACCTTGAGGCCATGGCTCTGATCCAGGAGGTAACACTATTGAAAAATCATCCTGGGTGGCCTGATATGGAAAAAATACTGAACTCAGTGCCTTCTGTCCAATATATAGAAGGGCGAGAAGAGGCGGATCGAAAATTGCAATCTGCGATCCTAGAATGGAATAGGAAATGGGATGCCCCGGGAAAGGATATGATTGTTAAGTATCGTGACCTAGTCGAACGAAGTGGCGCTCTGGAGCTTCAGCGTGCTGCTTTGTTAAAAGAATGGAATCAAGTTTATAACGAATGGGTGGTATTAGTACTCACACAAAGCGCCGAACCTATGCAGGTCGTGAAACTTTCTAAGATTCTCGATGAAAGGACGAGATCTTCGCTGAATGAGTATGCGCTCGACCAGCTGGGTCTTCTCTATGCCCGGGGTGGTGATGAAAAGCGTCTTTGAGAAGCTCTGCATGCGGAGAGGGATTGATTTTGGAGGGAGCCCTGCGTAAATTGAATGGGAGTGGGCTCTGCTCGATGGGTAGCCGGAGCGAGAGGTGCTAATGCAAATGCGTGACAAGATTGAGGCTGTTAAGCGTTGTCTTGAGGCCGAGCTTCCAGGGGCTCAAATAGAGGGGTTCCGTGATCATACCACTAAGTGGTATCACCCTGACGCTTATGGGTTCAGGATATACCGAGATGGAGCGTATGTGATGATAGTGACCGGTGAATTTTTAGCTGACACGTCTGTTGAAGAGATCGGCAGCCGTCTAAATTGTTTAGGTCTTGCTCGTACGTTTAAGGGCGCTGATCTTTTAACTGTTATCTTGAAAAAAGATGGGTTGAAGATTTCTTGCTCAAATTAAAGGCAGAAATAGGTCCCAATTTTGTACAGCGGTGTCAGCACGGACGTTCCGACTGTTTCCACGAGTCCAACTGTTGTTGAAAACGCATCTGGTTTTGCTGAAACTCTAACCGCCGTAGCTGCTCGGTCTGCTGCTGTTGCTGATATGATGGTCCGTCCCACTCCGCAAGAGCTGAGACGGCAAGACCGAGACACAACCCGATGGTCAATCCAATCAGTAGTCGCATTGATAAGCCTCCTTTTCGTAAAGGCCGAGAGGGTGGTCACAACGCTTCGAAACTTTTCTTGGTGACTTTTGTGCCAAGCGTTTGCGGTATGGCAAAAGAATACTCAGAGAATTGGCGAAAGTCAATGCGATCGAAGATTACTTCCATCGAGTCAAAGCAACGGTTTTAAGTATTGGCCGGTATATGAGCGCGGGTTGTTCGCAATTGCTTCCGGCGTGCCCTCGGCGATGATCTCGCCGCCCTGGTCGCCGCCCTCGGGCCCCAGATCAATCAC
>JACPZY010000052.1 GCA_016195215.1 Actinomycetota bacterium
CACTGGCGCACTGCATCAATCGAAGACTTCGGCGATTCTTATCAACCAATTCCGTGAGAAAATTGGTGTTTTCTTTGGGTCTCCCGAGACGACAACTGGCGGCAAGGCCCTTAAGTTTTATGCATCTATCCGTCTGGATATTCGCCGTATTGAGACTCTGAAGGATGGTCAGGAAGCAGTGGGCAACCGGACCCGTGTGAAGGTTGTCAAAAACAAGATGGCTCCGCCATTTAAGCAGGCGGAGTTTGACATCCTTTACGGCGTGGGAATTTCGCGTGAGGGATCACTTCTCGATATTGGAGTTGATATCGGATTGGTGAAGAAATCTGGTTCTTGGTACACCTACGAAGGCGATCAACTTGGACAGGGAAAAGAGAACTCTCGCAACTTCCTTCTCGATAACCCTGATCTTGCCAACGATATTGAATCAAAGATCCGTACCCACTTCGCTCCGACACCAGTCGACCCAGACCTTGTTGCTGCAGTAAATGAAGCCACTGCAGAGGTGGATTTCTAATTTCACTCACAGATCAGAGAGTGAAACTGACGGATGAGAGTTCGGACCCTTACTCCGAAGCCCAGGCGATTGCCCTCGTGGCACTTGCTCCTCGGGCAAAGAGTAAGGGCGAGCTTCTCGCACACCTGAAGAAGCGTGGCGTTGCAGATGATGTCGCACATGCAGTTCTCTTCAGACTTCAAGAGCAGGGCCTCGTCAATGATGAGGAATTTGCCCGCGCATGGAGCGAGTCTCGGCAGCGGACGAAGAGACTCTCCAAGCGGATGATCGCCGGCGAGTTACGTGGCAAAGGTGTTGATGATGAGACCATCGCACTCGTGACCTCCGAGATTGATGATCGGCGCGAGTACTCCCTTGCCCTTGAAATGGCAATGAGGAAATACCGACCTATTGCCCATCTCGATCGTGAATTAATACGGCGCAGGATCCACGGTGCGCTGGCCAGGCGCGGCTTCTCTTCTTCCGTGATTAATGAGGTTCTGCGCGAAATTGGCATATAAAAGCAGCACTACGATTGGCCTATGACCCGCACATATACGGTAGAGACATATGGCTGCCAGATGAATGTGCACGATTCGGAGCGGATTTCGGGTCTTCTGGATGCGGCGGGCTATATCCCGGTCACTGCCGGCGAACAGGCCGATATCGTCGTCTTTAATACCTGTGCGGTCCGCGAGAATGCAGATAATAAACTCTACGGAAATCTCAGTTTTTTTGCCCCGTTGAAAAAAGCAAACCCTGCCATGCAAATTGCGGTCGGCGGATGCTTAGCCCAGAAGGATCAAGTCATGATTCTCAAAAAAGCGCCATATGTTGATGTGGTTTTCGGCACTCATAATGTCGGTTCGCTGCCGGTTCTTTTAGAGCGTGCACGTATCGAAGAAGAGTCCCAGATCGAAATCCTGGAGGCGCTAGAACATTTCCCATCGACACTTCCAGCGCGGCGACACTCTGCATTTTCTGCCTGGGTCTCCGTTTCGGTCGGGTGCAATAACACCTGCACTTTCTGCATTGTTCCAGCTCTTCGTGGTATAGAGAAGGATCGTCAACCCGCCGATATTATGCGAGAAGTACGTACCTTGGTGGAGCAGGGCGTTATTGAAATCACTCTTCTGGGTCAGAATGTAAATGCATACGGGGTTGATTTCGGGGATCGCGGAGCATTTGCCAAGTTAATACGCGAGTGCGGCGCAATCGAAGGACTAGAGCGAGTTCGATTTATGTCGCCTCACCCGCGTGATTTTACCGATGATGTCATTGAGGCGATGGCACAGACTCCAAATGCGATGCCGCATCTTCACATGCCGCTCCAATCGGGCTCTAACAGGATTCTGGCTCAGATGCGTCGCTCGTATCGAACAGATAGATATTTGAGGATTATCGATCGTGTGCGAGAGGCAATTCCTCAATCTCAAATCACCACGGACATTATTGTTGGGTTCCCGAGTGAGACTGAGGCAGATTTCCAGGCGACACTGGATTTATGTACCCAGGCGCGCTTTAGCGCTGCTTACACGTACCAGTACTCCAAGAGACCTGGTACGCCTGCCGCCATGATGCCCGATCAAGTCGCTCCGGAAATAGTGGGAGAGCGTTACACCAGATTGCACTCACATCAAGAGGCAATTTCACTCTCGGTTAATCAGGAAGCAATTGGGAAGACGATGCAGGTCTTGGTTACAGAACATGAAGGCCGTCGAGATGCCGAACGGTCTCGTATGTCGGGTCGAACAGAAGACTTCCGCTTAACCCATTTCTCCTTCAATGCTGAAGATATTGCCCGTCCAGGCGATGTGGTCTCAGTCAAAATAGGTGAAGCAGCGCCACATTTTTTATCTGGAGAGGGTGGGAAAGTTAGGCGCACTCGTGGGGGAGATGCCCATCAATCACGCACAGTGGAACGCGCACCCGATCCCTTACTTCTGGGAATGCCATCGACGCGCTCATGAGCCTTGTTGTTATCTGTGGGGCGACAGCAACTGGAAAGAGCGATTTGGCAATCGCACTCGCAAAAGAGATCAATGCAGAGATCATCAACGGGGATTCGATGCAGTTGTATCGCGGGATGGATATTGGAACCGCTAAATTACCTGTGGAGGAGCGGGGTGGAATTCAACACCATTTGCTTGATGTACTTGATGTCACCGAAGATGCCAGTGTTGCGTGGTATCAAGAGCGCGCACGCGAAATTATCGAGGAAAACAGTGCGAGAGGTAAGAGCACGGTAATTGTCGGCGGAACCGGCCTGTATATCAAAGCGATACTTGATGATCTTAATTTTCCAGATACTGACCCTGCTATTCGGGCGAACCTCAATCAGATGGCCGACAAATTAGGCGCGGGCGCAATGCACGAGCGACTTGCTCAGCTGGATCCAGCCGCGGCTCTTGCGATCGACTCGCAGAATCTTCGACGGGTAATCAGAGCGCTCGAAGTTATCGCGATAACAGGAGAGCCTTTCACTGCGAATTTGCCTCGAAAAGAGAGCACGCGTTACCCTCGAGCGATTCAATTTGGTTTGGTGATGGATCGCGAGAAACTCGATGAACG
>JACPZY010000056.1 GCA_016195215.1 Actinomycetota bacterium
CGGACTCACCGGGGTATTCGCCAGACCTGGCAGCGACATCGGCAAGGTGCGTGTCGCCTCCCGTGTACTTCGCCGTCATTCCATATGGACCAAGATCGTCGGATCGAGCTTCACCCAAGTAAATGAGCGGATAAATTTCCATTTGGGAATCTCTCCTTAAATGGAGCCAGACGCTCTTCGTCTGATTATCTGTACGAACACGTGCTTTCCACGTCTCACCCGATATTGGATAGACGGGAATTCGTTGGTCAGGTTCGGATCGATACGGATGACCTAAACCGAGGGGGGCGTGACGTAACAAGAGGATTACTCCTTTCCTGTCGATTCATTAAGAGCTGCTTGTAGTGATAGATACATTGCATGGCTCCATAGAAGAGGAACCGCCGGTTCCCCCCAACTCTGGATCCATTCTGCTCTCATCGCGGGGTAAAGCAGAGGTGATGCCAACTGTTCTGGAAGCTCAAGATCTTCATTGGTGAGAGTCTCGACCCATTGGAGAATCTCGACCGCTTTTTCTGGCTGCCCGATTTCAATAAATGCCAATCCCAGGAAGCAGGAGAGTAGCGGCCATCTACCGCCCCCAAAGTAGCCATCCTCCTTATGTCGATATGTTCCGAAAGTTCCAAGTTCTGACATTACTGCGGCCACGGTTTTGCGGGATATTGAGTCCGTTCCTTCAAAAAGATTGAAGGGAGCGATAAGAGCTAGAAGGCTTGCGTCAAGTTCAGTGCCATCAATCCATTTGGCCAGGCGACCATCAACTAAACCGCGCTTGCATATTAGGGTCTTAATTTCAACGGCAGTCTGCGCGGCTTGTTTTCTTGAATCCTCAGAAAGATTCTCCCATCTGCTACAACCTTGAAGTCCGGCTGCGATGCTTCCAAGATTGGCAACATGTTGGTGGCCGAAACTCTCTTCCCACCAGTCATACGATTCAATTCTCCAGAAAGAAGTTAGGTATCCAACCAGGCTTTCCACGGCACGGTAAGTAGCAATAGGCAGTTGATTGCCACGTTGTAAATACTTATCGAGGGACCAGATCCATGTTCCAAAGCCATCGAGTTGAAGGTTGGTCCAAATCTCCTCAGACTCTCTTCCATCCGTGGTATAACGACAGTGTAAATGTTCATCTGGTGAAATCTCTTCACCTTGTTTTGCGCGCCGAATTAAAGATGCAATCTTCTCTTCTCGCTCAAGAATGATATGGGTCGCCCATGTATGGAAACTAACGGCACTTGCATTCTCATTTTGTTCACTCATAGCATCTGCAATAAAGGCACCGTCTCTAAACCAACTATAGTTATAAACTTTAAAGTTTGGCGAAGCTATATAGGCGCCGGAGTTCGCTTGGTTCTCTTTAATGATGCGGATACTCGACTCACGTAAGGCTAAGAGCTGATCATTCATTATTTTCTTTACCATCGTTTCTTTTTTTTGTAAAATTAGGTAAATGACGTTGCGGCCCTGTAGGGCCGCAACGTCATTTCTGTCCCGAACTATTCTTTTGCGAGTATTGCGTTTACTGCACTTGCGGCCGAGTTCAAGGCTTCAGTGACGGAAACCGTCCCATTGAGAGCTTTTTCAAGCCACGCATTTACCGTGTCTTGCATCTCATTCTGTTGACGAATTACTGGAGGAGTGATCGGATTTTTCAGAGCCTCAAAGACTGCTGCACGATTTGCAGGAGGGGTCTTTGAGAGATAAATGGATAGGGCAGACTTATCTGAGATTGCAGGAATTTCCCATGCAGCAGCGAGACGGATCTTCACGGCAGCAGGGTCACTGGTCATGAATCGTGCCCATTTCCAAGCAGCATCGGCATTCTTTGTCTTTGCAGAGGCCACAACGGCGTTGGCAAAGAAGTGATTACCTGGGGTAACTCCACCTGGCTCAACCACGATATCCCAACCAAATGGGAGATCTTTAAATGCGTCGAACATCCAGATACCAGTGTGGTACATGGCAATCTTGCCCGCCTTGAACATTGCACCGTCATCGAGTGTTCCCATTTGAGCTTTAGTTGGTGTGTACCCATTCGCAGTTTTGCTGACCAACCAGTTAAGTGCATTGATGCCGGGTTGCTTATTGAAAAGTGCCTTTTTCTTATCTGGGCTGAGGAACTTGCCACCAGCTTGTCCGAGGACCTTGTAGAACTCCCAGAACTGTGTTGGCTGAAAATCAGCATAGGTCCCTTCTGGCAGTTTGGCCTTGAGCGCTGCAGCTGCAGCAGCTTCATCGCTCCAGTCCCAACTTGAAGTCGGGGTTGCAACGCCTGCGGCCTTGAATAGATCCTTGTTGTAGTAGAGCACAACCGTGGAGAATGAAGAAGGAACGCCATATTGCTTTCCGTTGGCGGAAAATACGTCGTATGCCTTGCCATAGTAGGAACTCTTCTTAAAGGTCTTATCTTTGGCAGATACCTTATTGAAATCAAGCAGAGTCCCAGCTGATGCGTATGTTACGAAGTTCTCGTAATTAAGTTCGAAAGTATCTGGTGTTTGGTTTCCAGCTACACGAGTCTTCAGTTTTGTAAAGTAATCAGCATAGCTGGCGGATTGGACATTTATTCGGATTGTTGGATTCTTCTTTTCAAAAGCGGCGACCATGGCTTGAAGATCCTTAACATGGTCAGGTACCGATGTGAACGTGAAGAAGTTGATTGTGACCTTTTTTGGAGCAGCAATAGCTGGATTACTGACTAGCCCAACACTCGCGACCAAAATGCCGGCGATACCAGCAGCCCAGATTTTTCTTTTATTGCCTTTCATTTCTTTCCTTCCTAGTAATCATTTCTTTCCCCCTAGTAAGTGGTGTAGCTAGCCTGTGAAGGCCCTTCTCGCGGCTGGAAAAACTTCAGAGAATGACTTCATCCTTTGAGTCCCGCCGTAAGAAAACTTTGTGCGATCTGTCGTTGTAGTATCAAGTAGATAATCGCGATTGGAAGAACTGTCAGAGTTGTAGCGGCCATAACCATTGGCCAATCGGTGAGATTTTCACCGTGGAGATTTGCTAACGCAAGAGGCAGTGTCATCTTCTCTGGGCTGAAAATAATCAATAACGGCCAAAGATAGGCATTCCATACTGACATGAACGAGAGAATTGTCAGTGCGGCAATGGTGGGAATACAGAGAGGAAGCGCGACTGAGCGAAATAATCTCAAATGGCTTGCTCCGTCTAAGATCGCAGCTTCCTCAAGTTCACGGGGAATAGCAAGCATCGCTTGGCGCATGAGAAATACGCCAAATGCTGAAGCAATCATGGGTAGACCTAGTCCAAGATAACTGTCGACGAACCCGAGTTGACGCATCTCGATAAACAATGGAACGATGATGACTTGGAACGGGATCATCATGGTAGCGAGATAGATCAAGAAGATTGCGTTCTTTCCGCGGAACTGCAATCGAGCGAAGGCATATCCAGCAAGCGCGGAGGTCGTGATCTGAATGAAGACGACAGTCACCGAGACAGCAATGCTATTAAGAAAGAGTCTTGGCATATCAAGTAACTCAAAGACTTTTCTATAATTCTCTAGCGTTGGCGACTTTGGGAAAAGGGTTGGAGGCGTTGCAAAGGCTTCAACGCTATTCTTAAGTGACGAGCTAATCATCCAGAAAAAGGGGAAGAGCATGAGGAGACCAAAGAAAGTGGTGAAGAATTTTGGTCGCATGCTAGTTCTATTCATAATTCACCCATCGTTTCTGTAGGCGAATTTGTATTCCTGTAATAAGTAAAATAATCAAGAAGAGCACCATGCTCATAGCGGAGGCATACCCCATCCGACCATAGTCAAATGAGTTCTTCACGATTTGTTGCACGATGACGGATGTCGAGCCTTCTGGTCCACCTCGCGTCATTACCCAAATCTGATCAAAGACTTGAAAATTATTGATCAGACTGATAACCAATACAAAGAAGGAGGCTGGCGTCAGTAAAGGGAGAGTGATTCGGAAGAGGATCTGACGTTTACTTGCTCCATCGATTGCCGCAGCTTCTTTATACTCAGGTGGGATTGATTGCAGTCCCGCAAGGAGAATGAGCATTACAAAGCCAAGATCTTTCCAGGCAGAAGGAATAATGACTGAGATCATTGACCAGGATGTGCTGGTCCACCAGCCAGGTCCGTTTATTCCAATCGTGGCCAGTGCAGAGTTAACTAATCCGCCCTGGGGGTTGAGAATCCATTGCCATAGCAGCGCCACAATTACCCAGCTTGTAATTACGGGGAGAAAATATGCAGCTCTCAGGGCAGAGGAGCCTTTAAATTTGCGATCAAGGGCTAAAGCCGCACTCAACCCAAGGAGGTAGACCAGAGGCAAATAACCCGCAATGAAAATGAGTGTGTTCTTTAGAGCATTATAGAAATCTTTGTTGTGAATCAATTCTTGAAAGTTTGCCAATCCGATCCAGCGTGGTGGTGAAAGTAGATCCCAACTGGAAAAGCTAAGAACGGCCGCTGCGAACATCGGAAGAATAATGAAAAGGACTAAAGGAATGAAGCTGGGTGCTATAAAAAGCGCTGCAGTTCGACCGTGTTTAGCCTTGATCACGAAACTCGACTTTCAGATTTCGTCGCGATACGCAAGCGATTCTTTACTTCAGTGGAACTGGCGTTAGTGCTCTGACTTCTACTTAATGAGGCTTGAAGAACTATCGCAGTGGCGCCAAGTGCCCACTTGGCATCATCCCAGGGGTCAACTTCGATATCGAATTTGTTCATGGTGGGTACAACGTTGGCGTACAATGACTTCTTGAATGTTTCTTCCCAGAGGTCCCAACCTTCAACACCTTCACCGCTGATGAAGATTAACTCTGGACCAAAGACGTTAATAACATTTGCGAGTGCGATACCGAGCAACTCAGCAGGCTTTTTAAAGAGATCGTTGGCGATTTTTTTATCTTTACGCGCAATATTCCAAAGTTTCGTCATGGACGCAGAACGCGAGATGTAGCCGGCGGCGAGCGCAGCAGCATGTATTGCAGGGCTGGATGCGATGACTTCTAAGCATCCGTATTTTCCACACTCACATTCGGGTCCGCCAGAAATTGCATTGACGTGACCGAATTCACCAGCTCCGTAGGAGCCTGCATATAATTCTCCATTAATGACCAAGCCCATTCCAATGCCGCGACCAAGAGTGATGGTAAGGAAGTTACTAACATCGCGTCCGTGACCGTAAAGACTTTCAGTTATGGCAAGAGTGTTGACATCGTTTTCCAGAAGTACGGGAGTATTAAGTGCATCTGAGATTTGTTTTCCTACATTGATCTTATTCCAACTTAACATTGCTGAATCCGCTGTGCTTGAATCCAGAGGCGAAACAACGCCTGGAATACCAATGCCAATTCCAAGGAGTTGGCCCTTAATAAGTTTGGTTTGCTTACGAAGTAACTGCGTGAGTTCCTTGACGGCATCATCGCCTCGAGAGCTAAATGGTTCTTCGAAGCTCCAGAGAATTTCGGATTGGAGATTCACGCAGACGCCAACGGCGTGGTCCTCTGCAAGCTTTACCCCGAGAACTTGACCTGCATTGGCGACTAGTCCAAGGAGGGTAGCTGGCCGACCACCCGTTGATGGAGATTGCTCCACTTCGGTAACCAAACCTCGATCAAAGAGATATTTGGTGGCTTGAGTCAGCGTGGGTCCGCTGAGGCCTAAATCGCGGGCTAATTGGGCGCGGGAAACAGGACCATATGTGGCAATGGCCCGCAGAACTTCGTTTGTGCTATCCCGCATGGCGTTCCCAACTCTTGGACTTACTTTCTTTACTTACTTAAGTAAGTAGGTGGAGAGTAAGTCGTACCATGACGAAAAGGCAAGGGTTTCATTAATTTATTTATTACAATTCGGTAACGACCTTTCTGAGGGTGAGATGAGAGCCTGCAGACCGCCCCAATCACATGAAACGCACGGCGTGTCGCCTCTTTCGAACAGGTGTTCGTATACGCTTCATCTACCCAACCAGAGCGGTTTCCACGGCGCAGGCACGAAGCCTGTTCCCACGTCAGTGGCCTTCCGTACCTTCTGGACCGTACCTTCGTCAGGCATTGAGAGATGTCCAGTGACGTTTAGTTGAAAGGAAGAGAAGTGGCTACAGAAAAACAGAACAGTGATCGCTCTAAAGCCCTAGATACAGCCCTTGCCCAGATTGAACGTCAATTCGGAAAAGGTGCGGTTATGAAGATGGGAGAGCGTGGAGTACAAGTAGTTGAAGTAATTCCAACGGGCTCCATTAGTTTGGATATTGCACTCGGAATTGGTGGACTTCCACGGGGTCGGATTATTGAAATCTACGGCCCAGAGTCCTCAGGTAAGACAACCCTCGCACTTCATGCCATTGCAAATGCGCAGAAGGGCGGCGGGATTGCAGCCTTTATCGATGCAGAGCATGCATTCGATGCAGAGTATGCGAAGAAGCTTGGCGTTGATATTGATGCACTCCTTGTCTCTCAACCAGATACGGGCGAGCAGGCACTCGAGATTATGGACATGCTCATCCGCTCTGGCGCACTCGACATTGTCGTCGTTGACTCAGTAGCAGCCCTTGTCCCACGGGCAGAAATTGAGGGAGAGATGGGTGATTCTCATATGGGCTTGCAAGCCCGTCTTATGTCCCAAGCTCTCCGTA
>JACPZY010000067.1 GCA_016195215.1 Actinomycetota bacterium
GCATTGTTTCTGCCCGAGTAGTAGCGACAACAATCGAGTTCTCTCCATCGCCATAACGGATCGAGATGAGCTCTCCCGCATCGTCGCTATGTTCCACCTCAATATCTGAAAGCGCGGTCATGCAACGTGGACACCAGTTGATGATCCGCTCGGCGCGGTAGATAAGCCCTGCGTCGTAAAGTCTCTTAAAAATTGTTAGAACGGCGCGCGACATGCCTTCGTCCATCGTGAACCGCTCGCGCGACCAATCGACACTGTCGCCGAAGCGGCGCATCTGCTGGAGGATCGCACCGCTCGACTGCGCTTTCCAATCCCATACCCGCTTAACAAATTCTTCGCGTCTTAAGTCATGTCGAGAAAGACCTTCTGTCGCCAACTGCTTCTCTACGACATTCTGTGTCGCGATTCCTGCGTGATCGGTACCCGGAAGCCAGAGTGTCGTAAATCCCTTCATCCGCTTCATGCGGATAAGGATGTCTTGAAGCGTGTGATCAAGGGCGGTACCAATGTGGAGTACTCCAGTAACATTCGGAGGCGGGATGACAATTGTGTAGGCCTCTTTTGCGGAGTTCACATCGGCAGTGAAATACCCAGCGTCAACCCACTTTTGGTAGAGAGGGCCTTCTATATCGGCCGGGGTAAAAACCGAGGGCAATTCGCGCTGACTCATGGGGCAGAGTCTAGATTATGCGCTCTTCTCCTCTTGACCCTTTTGCCCCCGGCTAATCCGCTTTGGGATATCACCAGTCCGATTAATGAAAGTAGGTGGGGCTCCGTCTTGGATGCACTCTTTAGTGACAATCACTTTGGCAACATCAACACGGCTAGGAACGTCATACATTACAGAGAGAAGTACCGATTCCATGATTGCCCGAAGACCTCGAGCGCCAGTGCCCCGTTTTAACGCAAGTTCAGCAATGGCTTCAAGTGACTCGGGGGAAAATTCAAGGAGGACATCATCAAGTTCAAAAAGGCGCGCATACTGCTTAACGAGGGCGTTTTTGGGCTCGGTAAGAATCTGCATCAGAGCCGATTTATCGAGTCTCTCAACGCTTGTGACAATTGGCAGACGACCAATGAATTCAGGGATCATGCCAAACTTGAGCAGATCTTCGGGCATAACATCTGCAAAAATATCTTGGCGGTCGCGGTCGGCTTCGGTCTGTAGAATGGCATTAAAGCCGACGCCGGCTGCGCCTTTACGTCCTTCAATAATCTTCTCGAGCCCGGAGAATGCGCCACCAACAATAAAAAGGACGTTGGTCGTATCTATTTGAATGAACTCTTGGTGTGGGTGCTTTCGTCCCCCTTGAGGAGGCACAGATGCCACCGTTCCTTCCAAAATTTTCAAGAGTGCCTGCTGGACACCTTCGCCGGAGACATCACGCGTGATCGAAGGGTTCTCCGACTTTCTCGCCACTTTGTCAATTTCATCAATGTAGATAATTCCAGTTTCGGCCTTCTTTACATCGTAATCAGCCGCTTGAATAAGTTTGAGAAGAATGTTTTCGACATCTTCGCCAACATAACCGGCCTCTGTCAATGCAGTTGCGTCAGCTATCGCAAAAGGAACATTGAGCATCCTTGCGAGAGTTTGGGCTAGCAGAGTTTTGCCGCAACCCGTAGGTCCCAGCAGAAGAATATTGCTCTTTGATAACTCCACAGAATCTTCGCGTTTTGTGTCCCCGCTCTGGACTCGCTTATAGTGGTTATAAACAGCGACAGAGAGCGACTTCTTCGCACGATCTTGACCGATCACATACTGATCAAGGAAGTCATAGATTTCTAATGGCTTAGGGAGTTCCTGAAGTCCAAGGGAATTGGCTTCAGATAATTCTTCAACGATAATTTCGTTGCAAAGATCGATGCACTCATCGCAGATGTAGACACCAGGCCCAGCAATAAGTTTCTTTACCTGCTTCTGAGTCTTCCCGCAGAAAGAACATTTAAGCAGATCGCTGGTCTCACCTATGCGGGTCATGACACTCCTCTATGCCTCGTGCCAAGAGGTTGGAACAGGGAAGTTGGGCACAGCCCTAGGGTAGGTTCAGTACGGTCGACTTCGCTGGCTGATTACGCCTTAAATTGTTCGCCCTGAGATGAATCAATCTTCTTCGGGGAGTGAAGGTCGATAATTCCCGGAACGAGCAGAAGTAAACCGCAGATAAGTAGCTGGAATATGACCGCACCGATCAAAAATGGCCGCTCACCCAGAGCCTGGGTTACAGGTCCTACGAAGGCCAGACCAATGGGCATAAGCCCGACCGTACCCATGTAATCCACGCTAAAGACTCGCCCTTGCAATTCTTGCGGGACTTCTCGTTGAATAGCGGAAGGCCAGTACGCCTCCCAGGGGCCAAGTGAAATGCCAGCAATCAAATATCCAACGATGATGAAGGTTTTTGACGATGGGAAAGCGAGCACCAGAGGCGCGAATGCGAAGAGCGTCCACACGACCACAGCAATAAGGCCCGGGTGTCTTGCTCTATATCTCATCGCAATAAGCGCAGAGACGGAAGCGCCGATACTAAACATCGCCGTGGCAGTAGCAAAGACACTGTTGGTATGAAATTCTCGGCGGGTGATAACTGGTAAGAGAACATTCTCACTTGCTAGAACCACCATCAATTGCAATGAGGAGATCCCGATAGTGGCTGCGATCCAAGGTGTATGCCAGACCGTCTTCAGGCCTTCACGCAAATCCGTAATAAATGTTGGTGGAATTTCTGCAACGGCACGAGGAGCCTCGTGAATCCTAAAGAGCAGAAATGTGCCAATAACGAAGAAGGCGGCGGTAACTGCAAAAGTCAATCGCCCACCCATAACTGCTACTGAGAATCCTCCGACGCCAGGCCCGACAACTTGAGCAACTCGAACTCCCAAACTTCGAAGTACATTTCCCGCGGGGAGTTTCTCAGAGGGCAGAATGCTCGGAAGGATTGCCCCGGAAGCGGGAAAGCCAAATGCCTCACCGGCTCCCATTGCAAAGACAAGCACGGCAAGTCCCCACGCCGGCACACTTGGTGTCGAAATAAAAACCAGTCCAATCATGAGAAGTGCGCGATAAAGATCGGCACCAATCATGACAAATTTACGGGGAAGGCGATCCGCCCAAACGCCGCCTACTGGCGCGAGAAGAACCGAAGAGAGAACTCGAGAAGCGAGTATGAGTCCGAGTGTTGTTGTCGTTCCGCCGGCGTCAAGAACAGTGACCGCCAGAGCGATTGGGAATGCAGAGGCACCAATTGTGACAAAGAGATTTGAGATCCAGAGGTTTCGATAGTCCGCGTAGGAAAATATGCTTCCAGGCGCGATGAAAGCCATAAAATTAACCCCAGACTGAAAAAATCGGAAACGCTAAGTGTGTCGGTAATCACTTAGTACTGGCAAGTGCCTGACCAGACAGAAACCATGCAAACGTTTCCTTCTTAATAACAATTGCGTTGCAATTGCTGCAACTCAATTCTTCTTAGTGAGTGGGCTTTGCCTTTCGGCTTGCCAATACC
>JACPZY010000055.1 GCA_016195215.1 Actinomycetota bacterium
AATACTGAAACGATGAGACCCCATCTTGCTGGCAAAACCGGTGGACTATCTGGTCCAGCGATTCGCCCAGTTGCTGTTCGAGCTATATATCAAGTTCACCAAACGCTCCCAAAAATTCCGATCTTAGGAATGGGTGGAGTGAGATCAGGCCGAGATGCCATGGAAATGATTCTCGCAGGAGCAAGTGGAGTCAGTGTCGGGACAGCGACATTTTCAGACCCTAAAGCAGTACTGAATGTTCAAAATGAATTGCGAAGTTTGCTAATTGCTAAAGGTTTCAACTCACTTCGTGAGGCGATTGGATACGCACACCGTCCGTAGTAACCGATATAAGGAGGCCTGTAGATGATTTCACGCGCGCCAATCATTCTGGCAATTGATACCCCCGATTTAATTGTTGCAAAGTCTTGGATTGAAGCTTCACATGGGTACGTCTCTGGATACAAATTGGGCCTCGAATTTTTCGCCACCTTCGGACAAGAAGGTGTACGTAAATTACAGGATTCGACCGATGCGGCCCTATTCCTTGACCTTAAGTTTCATGACATTCCAAACACAGTGGCATCAGCCACAAAGCAGATCGTCGGTCTTAAGCCCCGTTTCCTTACTGTTCATGCCTCCGGGGGTAGGGCAATGATTGCTGCTGCTGTAGAGGCAGCTCCCAATGTCGAAATTACTGCCGTCACAATCCTGACCTCCTTAGGCGGCGAAGACCTGCGAGAGATCGGCTTTAAGGAGGACCCGGTCGTTAGCGCAGTCCGATTGGCAGAACTGGCCAAGAGCGCAGGCGCCCGGGCAATCGTCTGCTCGCCTCAGGAGATCTCCGCAATTCGCAGCGCAATTGGCCCTCATATGACCATCATCACTCCCGGAGTTCGTCTAGCAAGTGAATCGCTTAACGATCAACAGCGGACGATGGATCCCAAGAGCGCGATCAAAGCAGGCGCCACCTACTTGATAATAGGTAGGCCGATTACTCAGTACTGGTCCCAGGGATTTCAAGCAATGCGCGAGAGAACCGCAGCTATTGCAAACGAACTTAATTAAATGAACTCTTCAAGGTAGATTGCAACTATGCCAATCCCACCCACATTGACACCGGAGGAGCGGTCGCGCGCGCTAACGAAAGCTACAGCGGCACGCCGTTCTAGAGCGGAATTGAAATCTAAAGTGAAGTCGAGCTCTATTAGCATCAGTGATGTCTTGAAGACGGCCGAAATGGATCCTGCCATTGGGAAAATGCGAGTGAGTGAATTGTTGGAGTCCCTACCCGGTGTTGGAAAAATTCGTGCTCAATCTATAATGGAACGTCTTATGATTTCTTCGTCGCGACGAATTCAGGGATTAGGTAAACGCCAACGGAGAGAATTGCTTGCGGAATTCCCTTCATCAGTAGAGGTGCCGGCAAGCCAACGTGGGCGACTGATCGTTCTCTCCGGCCCAGGTGGTGTTGGCAAGAGCACGGTCGCTGCACGGTTGCGAGAAGTCTCGGACTTTTGGGTCAGCGTCTCGGCGACCACCCGCGCTCCACGAGCGACCGAGAAGGAAGGCGTTGACTACTATTTCCTCTCGAACGACGAATTCGATCAGGCCATTGCCAGCAATCAATTTTTGGAATGGGCAGAATTTGCAGGAGCACGGTATGGGACCCCTCGCGAAGGGGTGGAGAAAGCATTGGCGCGGGGTCAGAACGTGCTTTTAGAGATTGAAATTGAGGGCGCTCGGCAGGTGAAAGCCCATAGTAAAGAGGCGATATTGGTCTTCCTCGAACCCCCGAGTTGGGAGCATCTTGTAGCCAGATTGGAAGGGCGGGGCTCAGATTCGCCGGAGAGAAGGGTTCGCCGCCTCGAACTAGCCCAGTATGAACTGGCCTTATCCAAGGAATTTGATGTCGCCATAGTGAATGACCAGGTCGAGCGGGTGGTTGAGGCACTGGTAGCCTTAGCCTCTTAACCACCGCACAGATATCGGTTTCCACTTCACTCTGCCTTCATGGGCCGGGTGTGATCTACCGTAAAAGGGGCTTCCATGGACGGCATCACCAATCCACCGATTGACGAACTTCTGGACAAGAGTGGTTCCAAGTACAGCCTGGTTCTCTATGCTGCAAAGCGCGCCCGCCAGATCAATGCGTACTACTCACAATTGGGTGAAGGGTTACTTGAATACGTAGGACCCCTTGTAGAGACGCACGTCCACGAGAAACCTCTCTCAATTGCCCTTCGTGAAATTAACGAGGGTCTTCTGACGATCGAGAATCTCGAACCGACTGCTTAATTTCAATCGAGCAGATATGTCATCGTCAGGCCGGGAGGTAATTCTCGGAGTTGGCGGCGGCATTGCTGCATATAAGTCGTGCGATTTGGTAAGACGACTTCAAGACCACGGCTATCTTATTACCGTCGTCCCAACACCTGCTTGCCTCAACTTTGTTGGAGTCGCGACATGGGAGGCGCTTTCAGGTAGGCGCGTGCTGACTCAAGTGTGGGAAGATGTGCCGGGTGTTGCGCATATTCACTTGGCTCGCGAAGCCGATTTCATTCTCATTGCACCCGCGACTGCCGATCTCATTGCGCGCATAGTGCAGGGACGCGCCGACGATCTCCTCACTAATATCGTTCTTGCATCGAGTGCGCCGAAAATGATTGTTCCAGCAATGCACCCGATGATGTGGCTCAATGCCTCCACCGTGGAGAATGTTTCCATTCTCCGTTCGCGAGGTTTCATAGTTCTGGATCCAGATATCGGACGGCTTACTGGATCCGATAGTGGAGCAGGTCGATTCCCAGAGACTGGGAGAATCCTCGAAGAATTTCATCAGATGGTAGGTGAGAACGCTGATTTCCTAGGGAGGAAGATCCTGGTTACGGCAGGTGGAACGCGCGAGCCAATCGACCCTGTCCGGTATATCGGGAATCGCTCTTCTGGAAAACAAGGTTATGCCATCGCTCAGGCTGCGATCGCTCGTGGTGCGCAAGTCCACCTCATTGCTGCCAACTGCGCCCTTGCCGATATCGAAGGGGTCAAGATCACAAAGGTTGAGAGTGCTGCGGAACTTGAATCAGCAATCGATGAGGATTTTGAATGGTGCGATGCCCTCATAATGTGCGCTGCTGTTGCAGATGCGAAACCGGTGCGTCGAGATAGCCAGAAGATAAAAAAGAATGCCCTCTCCTCAATCGAGTTGGAACCTACCCCAGACCTTCTTGCGAAAGCAGCGAGCCGGCGAAGGCCGGGGCAAGTAATCGTAGGATTTGCAGCCGAGACGGAAGATCATTTGGCAAATGCTGAGAAAAAGTTACAGGATAAGGGCATTGATCTTCTATACGTCAATGATGTCTCGGGAGGCGCGATTTTTGGGAGCGATATGACCAGAGGCTCAGTCATATCGAAGGATGGGATCATCATCACAGTTTCAGAGGGCAAGAAGGAGACACTCGCCAACGTATTACTCGATCAGGTTCAAAATCGGCTAAGTTTGCCCAATGTCTAAGCGCTTATTTACCTCTGAATCAGTAACTGAAGGACACCCCGACAAGATTGCAGATCAAATATCTGACGCAATTCTAGATTCCCTACTGGAACAAGATAGCAAGAGCCGTGTCGCAGTTGAGACTCTCATTACAACTGGTCAAGTCCACGTCGCGGGAGAAGTAACCACCGACGGGTATGCCGATGTGATGGCAATTGTCCGTGATACGGTCCTTGGAATTGGATACGACTCTTCGGAAAAAGGATTTGACGGAAATTCTTGCGGCGTCTCAATCTCAATCGGACAACAGTCCCAAGATATTGCACAAGGAGTCGATGACGCATACGAAAATCGCGTTTCTTCATCCGTTGATCCTTTGGATTTGCAGGGTGCAGGCGACCAGGGACTTATGTTCGGATACGCCTGTGATGACACACCAGAATTTATGCCTCTGCCGATCTCCTTGGCGCACAAACTTGCACAGCAGCTCTCGCACGTGCGTAAAAGCGGGGAGCTTTCCTACCTTCGCCCTGATGGGAAAACACAAGTCACCATTGAGTATGAAGGTAATAAAGCAG
>JACPZY010000004.1 GCA_016195215.1 Actinomycetota bacterium
AGTCCTTCGTGATGCCAACCACGGATCAGTGATTCAGAACTCTCAGGTTCGGTAAAGGACCCATCCTCCTTCAACGCCTCCGCCGTCTGCGAAAGCTGAGTCGTCGTGGCCACGTAGGCAAGGAAGACTCCACCGGGGCGCAGTACTTGAGCCGCAAGGGCGATGCACTCCCACGGGGCGAGCATGTCCAAGATGACGCGGTCAAAACTCTCATTGAAACTCTGATCTTGAAGTGACCCAAGGGTTAGTTCCCAATTCCTGGGACGATTGACGAAATAATTCGTGACATTGGACCTGGCAATTTCTGCAAATTCGTCTCTCCGTTCGACCGAATGAACGTGACCTTCTGGTCCGACTGCACGCAAAAGTGAAATCGTGAGTGCGCCACTTCCCACACCTGCTTCTAGGACGCGCGCGCCCGGATAAATGTCAGCAAAGCCGAGGATGAGAGCCGCATCCTTTGGGTAAACAATCGTCGCACTACGCGGCATGGAGAGGACGTAGTCAGCAAGGAGAGGTTTGAAGGCGGTAAATTTGAGTCCGGCGCTTGTTTCAACTACGGAGCCTTCTGGGACGCCAATCAACTCGTCATGAACGATCCAGCCCTTATGGGTGTGCCACTCTTTTCCAGGCGTGATTGTAAAGCTGTACAACTTGCCCTTGACGTCGGTGAGCTGCACACGATCGCCAGCGCAGAAGATTCCAGAGATGGACACGGGAGCATCTTAGAGGCGAACGCGTTCGATATGGAGTGTATCTTCGCTTCCATGAGTAAAATCCGCCTCTCGCCCAGTCGAGTGAATGATTTCTCAAACTGCCCTCAGTTATACAAATTCCGATCCATAGACCAAATTCCAGAGCCCATTAGTCTGGACGCGGAGCGTGGCACCCTGGTTCACTCGGTATTAGAAGAGTTATTTGAATCACCTGCCCCCTTAAGGACTCTCGCGCGCGCCCTTGAGATCCTCCCAACAAGTTGGGAGGCACAGATAGAGGCGAAGCCCGCACTTCATGAGAGTGAGATTGATTTAAAGGAATGGCTAGACCGCGCTGCCTCTCTTCTCACAACTTATTTTTCATTGGAAGAGCCTGCTTCGTTTGAACCAACCTCGCGAGAGTTGCATCTGGAGATGGACCTTTCCGAAGATATATATCTTCATGGATTCATCGACAGATTGGATATTGCCGATACAGGGGAGGTAAGGATCGTTGACTATAAGACTGGAAAAGCCCCGAAGCCGGGGTGGGAAGAGAAAGCGCTCTTTCAATTACGGATCTATGCCTTAATTTACTGGCGTATTCACGGAGTGCTCCCCCATCGACTTCAGCTTATGTATCTGGGTGATGGTCAACTTCTCCGAAGTGCTCCCACATCTTCACAACTTGAAAATACAGAGAAGAAACTTCTGGCCGTTGCAGATGAAATCTTCGCTGCTTTAGAAACTGGTCAATGGAGGCCAAGACCTTCAAGGTTGTGCGATTGGTGCTCCTTCAAGACTATTTGCCCTGCGTTTACTCATTAGATTTCCACTCTTGAAAAAGCGAGACTAGTTTCTCGCGATCCAACTCTCGCACGCTTCGAACAACTCTTACCCGTTCGCTCTCATCGATTTCCACAAGATGAGGAATTGCAATCACATAACCACCACTCGCGCTTGCGGCGTTCACCCCTGTCAACGAGTCCTCAAGAATGAGGCAGTTGGTAATATCTACTCCTAAAAGATCCGCCGCTTTTAAGTATCCTTCTGGATCTGGCTTAGTCTTTCTGACATCGCTACTTGAGACCGAAATATCGAAAGGATGAATGGGGAGATGCTCGAGCACTGCATCGACAAGCACTCTCGGACTGGCTGTCACTAGCGCTACTGGGATGTTCGAGTCCGAGCAAAGTTGGAGCAACTCGTCGCCGCCATCCATTAACACAGCACCTTTGCGCAACTTATCCGCCATAAGGGCGATTAACGATTCTGTGAAGAATTCTGGAGATCTAACATTGTTGGCTAGCTCGTACATGTACCGACCAACCCGATCGAGTGGTCCGCCTAGGCAGTCAGCTTGATCAGTTGTGGTCCATATATACCCATAGTCGGCCATAAGTTCTGCTTCGGCTTCAAGCCATAGTGGTTCTGAATCGATGAGCGTGCCATCCATGTCAAAGAGAATGGCGCTGAAAAAAGAGCCGTCGCGTGCGTTCAGGATTGTTCCTTACCTTAACTCTTAGTTGGCATTGAAGTACTTTGCTTCTGGATGGTGGACGATAATGGCCGATGTTGATTGCTCAGGATGCAATTGGAACTCTTCCGAAAGTGCCACGCCGATTCTTTCAGGTTCGAGTAGGGAGCAGAGTTGCACCTGCTGTTCGAGATTTGGACATGCTGGATAGCCAAATGAATATCTTGATCCCCTGTATCCCTGATCCAATATTCCCTGCAGATCAGGGGAGTCTTGGTCTCTCACCTTTATCTCATCACGTACGCGTGCGTGCCAATGTTCTGCTAGTGCTTCTGTAAGTTGCACCGAGAGACCATGGAGTTCTAGATAATCGCGATAAGCATTTGCGGCGAAGAGTTCACCGGTTGCCTTGCTTACCGCACTCCCCATTGTGGCAATCTGAAAAGCCACAACATCGGTCCTACCAGAATCCTTAGCTGCGAAAAAATCACTCAGACAGAGACGACGATCCCGCCGCTGACGTGGGAAAGTGAATCTGACTCTCTCTTGGCCTTCGAGCGGACCCTCGTGGTGCAAAACAATGAGGTCGTTGCCCTCACTCACGCACGGGAAGTACCCGTAAACGACCGCGGCATTGAGCCAACCTTGCGATAGCGCGTCATTGAGGATCTTTCGAAGTCGCGGGCGGCCTTCATTCTCGGCCATCAATTCGTACTCACCTCGTGCACCTTTGAGACCCCATTGCCCAACAAAAAGAGCGCGCTCATCAAGCATTCCGGAATATTCGGCGAGCGGAATGCCTTTAATGATCCGACTTCCCCAAAATGGAGGAGTTGGGATATCCACGTCAACCGCAACATCGCTCCGTCGAGTGTCGATGACCTCGTTCTCATCATGTTGAGAACTCGCACGGACGCGACGTTCGCGCAAAGGAGGTAACGCCGCACCTGGCTCGCCTCTCTTGATGGCCATGATGGTATCCATGAGGCGAAGGCCTTCGAAGGCATCCCTGGCATACCGGACTTCGCCGGGAAAGCGGCCTGCGAGATCCTGCTCTACATAAGCACGCGTTAAAGCCGCTCCACCGAGGACAATTGGCCACTTCTGGTCGAGGCCACGTGAAGTAATTTCTTCGAGATTCTCCTTCATAATTACCGTTGACTTTACGAGCAGGCCGCTCATCCCAATCGCATCGGCGTCAGATTCTGTAGCGGCATCAATAATCTGATTGATTGTCTGCTTTATACCTATATTCACGGTCCTGTAACCATTATTGGAAAGAATTATATCGACCAAGTTCTTACCAATATCGTGGACATCTCCTCGTACCGTCGCCAGGACTATAACGCCACGGCCATCCTCCCCCGTCTTCTCCATAAATGGTTCAAGGTAGGCAACCGCTGCTTTCATTACCTCGGCGCTCTGTAGCACAAAAGGAAGTTGCATTTCGCCCTTCCCAAATAACTCTCCAACTATCTTCATGCCTTCAAGTAAGAATGTATTGATGATTTCGAGTGGTGCAATTCCCTCATCCAACGCCACTTGGAGATCTGCTTCTAAGCCAACTTTTTCTCCATCGACAATTCTTCGCGTAAGTCTTTCGGTGAGGGGCAACGCTGCCAATTCTGCAGCTCTTGTGAGCTTTGAGGATGCAACTTCTACACCCTCGAATAAATTCAAAAATTCCGTAAGGGGGTCGTATATGCAATGGTCTCCATCGAACTTGCGTCGATCATAAATGAGATCGAGGGCCACTTCCTTCTGGCGCTCGTCGATGCGCGTCATTGGAGTGATCTTTGAGGGATGAACTATTGCAGAGTCCAATCCTGCGAGAGCCGCCTCGTGGAGAAATACGGAGTTGAGAACAATGCGCGCCGCAGGGTTAAGGCCAAATGAAACATTACTTACTCCCAAAGTAGTTTGAACTTCAGGGAAATCAATCTTGATTTGACGGATCGCGTTGATAGTTTCAATACCATCACGCCTAGTTTCTTCTTGCCCAGTGGCGATAGGGAAAGTAAGGCAATCGATGAGAATATCTCCTGTGGTTAGGCCCCATTTTCCGGTGAGCTCCTCAATAAGACGGTGAGCAACCCGCACCTTCCATTCTGCATTTCTAGCCTGTCCTGCTTCGTCGATTGTGAGGGCGACGACCGCCGCCCCATGCTCCTTTACCAGAGGCATCACACGCGCAAAGCGGGAATTTGGACCGTCTCCGTCCTCGAAGTTAACTGAATTAATAACGCATCTTCCACCGAGTTGTTCGAGACCCGCCTTGATCACCGATGCCTCGGTTGAATCGAGCATAATTGGAAGTGTTGAAGAAGTGGCAAAGCGGCTAGCAATTTCCTGCATATCCTTCACGCCATCGCGCCCGACGTAATCGATGGAGAGATCGAGCACATGTGCACCATCGCGGATTTGATCTCGCGCGATCTCAACACACGACTGCCAATCCTCAGCTAAAAGGGCATCTCGGAAGGCCCGCGAGCCGTTTGAGTTTGTTCGTTCACCTATAGCGAGATATGTGAGGTCCTGTCGAAATGGCACATATTGATAGATCGATGAGACTCCGGGTTCGACTTGAGAATTTCGATAGGCAGGCACTGCGCCTTTTAACGCTTTGACAACTTCCAATAAATGTTCAGGTGTAGTTCCGCAACAACCGCCAACAAGCGAGACACCATATTCGTTTACAAAAATGGAGAGTGCCGCTGCAAGCTCTTTAGGTGTAAGTGGGTAGGTGGCACCATCGGGTCCAAGAATTGGAAGACCAGCATTGGGCATTACGGAAATACCAGCATGCGAACTCTTGCTTAGATATCTCAAGTGCTCTGACATTTCAGCGGGCCCGGTTGCGCAGTTCAGTCCAATCAGGTCGATTCCCAGTGGCTCGAGTGAATTAAGGGCAGCGCCTATTTCTGATCCAAGCAACATCGTGCCCGTAGTCTCAACGGTCACTTGTGCAATCAAGATGAGATCACGATTGGATTCTTCTATCGCCAAGCGCGCTCCATTCACAGCCGCTTTAGCTTGGAGGAGATCCTGCGCAGTCTCGATAAGAAGGCCATCAACCCCCGAATCAACGAGTCCTTTCGAAGCAAGGTAGTAGGCATCCTTCAATTTTTGGTAAGTGGTGTGACCCAAACTAGGCAACTTGGTCCCGGGCCCGAGAGAACCAAGGACATACCTGGGTTGCTCCGGAGTACTGAACTTATCGGCGCTCTGGCGGGCCAATATCCCGCCTGCATATGCGAGTTCGTAGATTCGGTCCTCAATGCCGTACTCCGCCAAGTTGGCCCAATTGGCACCGAAAGTGTTTGTCTCAATCGCATCGACGCCAACTGCAAGATAAGCCTCATGGACACTTCGAACAATCTCCGGGCGACTTACATTGAGAATCTCATTGCAACCCTCATGCCCCTGGAAGTCCTCTAACGTCGGATTTGCGGCTTGCAGCATCGTACCCATTGCGCCATCGACAATTACTGTGCGCTCGGCAAGAGCCAGGCGCAAGGTCTGGGTTGAAGTCGTCACTTGTCGAAGGTTACCGTAAGGTGGAGTTATGGAAATTCTCCATATGCCAGCACTGCGATCGCCTGTGATGATCCTTGCTTTCGGCGGCTGGAATGACGCAGGCGAAGCAGCAACATGAGCTGCGTCTCACTTATTGAACACCTGGGCTACTTCCCTCATCGCAGGAGTAGATCCAGAAGAGTTTTACGATTTCCAAGTCAATCGGCCGATGATTTCTCTGGATAACTCTAAATTTAGAGAATTAATCTGGCCTACGACTGAGGTTTTTGGAATTTCAACGCCGCAGTTTCCATTCGACCTGGTAGTGGTCAAGGGCATTGAACCTTCAATGAAGTGGAAAACTTTCACCGCAGAGCTGCTTGATTTGGCTGATGATCTGGAGGTCAAGATGCTTCTGACGCTTGGTTCGTTGCTGGCAGATACACCGCATTCGCGACCCATTTCTGTCAGTGGCAGCGGAACACATGCTGAGATCGCAGAGCGACTGGGAGTAGAAGTAAGTCGCTACGAAGGCCCAACGGGCATCCTTGGTGTGATACAGGAGGCTTCGCAGCGACGTGGCATCGATGCAATTTCGTTATGGGCCGCAATCCCTCATTATGCCGCCGCGCCTCCATCTCCCAAGGCAACCCTTGCCCTTATCAATGCGTTAGAAGACTTCCTCAGTGTGTCGGTCCCAGTAGGCGAACTCCCAGAGCAGATGAGAGCCTGGGAGAAGAGCATGGATGATATGGCTGCTGAAGACAGTGAGATTTCGGAATATATTCGACAGTTAGAGGCATCCAGGGATGAATCTGAACTTCCCGAGGCAACGGGCGATTCGATTGCGAGAGAGTTTGAGCGTTATTTAAGGCGAAGAAATAGCGAATAGCTAGATTGCTATACCGAGTAAGAGATCAATAGCCCGAGAGAGTTCTCCCGCCGAACCTCCCGTGAACCCTGATTCCGTCTCTTCGCACCATTTCTCAATTGCGCGCAATGCCGTAGGTGTATCTAAATCGTTGGATAAGGCATCGATGATTGCCTGAATAGTTGGATCCGTTGGTGCGACTTCAGGACGTGATAAGAGCAGCCGAAGACGTTCTAGAAATGTAGCGGCAGATTTCGATGCCTCGGCGCTCCACATCCGATCACGTGAGTAATGCTGGCTCATAAGTGCCAGACGGATTGCCATTGGATCCTCTCCCCGCTTAACAAGTTCAGAGAGGAAGATCAAATTTCCTAGGCTCTTGCTCATCTTCTCGCCATCGAGCCCAATCATCCCGGCGTGTACGTAGATGCGAGCAAGATCTCGACCCGTCATTACTGCTGCTTCAGATGCGCCCATTTCA
>JACPZY010000115.1 GCA_016195215.1 Actinomycetota bacterium
ATTCACGGTTACTCAATACGACAAAGGCATCCTCATATTTTATGTATGCATCCGTGAGTTCTGAACTTCTGTAGAAAACCCAAGGGTGTTTGGTTCTCGATTTGCACTCCAAAATGAGCCAAAGCGTTAACGTTGAGTTTGGCCTGATGATCGGGGTCGCGCGAACAACGACATCGATTTCGCGAAACTTATCTTCCGAAGTCAGCGGATCCTTGTCGCGATAATGGCGTCCGTGGAACACGCTGCTGCGAATAGTGTCCGGCCCCAAAGCGGTCTGGAATTTGCTCGCCACCGTAAGTTCCAGAACGGTACCTTGCGTATCCAGCCAGCCCTTGATCTTTGTTTCCGTCGATGGTTCTGAAGTTACATCGGGTTGTGCACTTTGCTCATCATGCTCGGTCAACTGGTGCTCTGCTTTCTCTTTACTTGAAATCGCAGCTTAGCTCGGGGGTGTATTAGCATCTCAAACACCATTCGAGGCTTATGTGAACCGTACTGCGGGTATCGTTTACTGTATGTGCGGGCGATATGCGCTTTCCCAAGGGGCTGATGATCTGGCGCTTGAATTTGAGACAAATGAAGTCACTCCTACTTTTCTGCCAGCCGATTGGAATATTGCCCCAACCAAAGAAATCTATTTCATTTCTAGCGCCGACGCTTTGGGCGCTAAACGTAGAGTTGGCACTGCCCTATGGGGTTTGATCCCAAGTTGGAGTAAGGATGCCAGGGGGGCTTCCCAGATGATTAACGCTCGGATTGAAACGGTTTCTGAAAAACCAAGTTTTCGTGTCGCTTTTCGCTCTCGCAGATGCATCGTTCCCGCAGATGGCTATTACGAGTGGGCCACGCAGATTGGCCCCTACCGTCCCAAGCAACCTTTCTTCATCTCCCATGAGGATGGATCCTTATTAGCGATGGCAGGAATATTTGAGGAGTGGATTAACCCTCGTGACGGTAAGAGAATTGTGAGTGCTGCAATTCTCACACGCGAATCAGTGGGTGAGATTTCCACGATCCATCATCGAATGCCTCTGATCCTTCCGTCCCAGCATTGGAGTAGATGGCTCAGCAGCACACCTGTTTCTGAGGGTGATGTTCGCGCCTACCTGGCACTTCTCGATCTCGATGATCCTGCTCAAGGTCTCCGCGCGCGTCCGGTTTCGACTGCTGTGAATTCTGCTCGGAATTCAGGCCCTGACCTGACTCGTGAAGTGGAATTAGGGGAGCCTGAGACCCTCTTTTAGGCGGAGGCTTGCGACTGTCTGGGGTTCCCATTATCTTTCGAACATATGTTCGAAAGACCTGCCTCCAACGCCTCTAAACCCCTTGTTCAGGGTATAGAGCGTCCCCTTGCCCCTGTCCTTGCTCCAGAAGGTGAGCCCGTTGAATTCCTCTACAAAGGGCGCCACTTCCATGTCCACGCCATCCTCTCCAAGTGGCAGGAATCTGGCGGGTGGTGGAATCGGATCGATGATGGAAATAACCACCTCAATGACGAGAACATTTTTGACGACGGGGCCCGTGCTATCTGGCAGGTAGAGGCCGCCCCCGAAGGTGCCCTGACAACCTTTGAGATCGAACTCGATGAAGTCACAAAGAGTTGGCGGATTCGCCCTACATCGCGCCCGGTGTGAGCCATGGCTACTCAGAAGGCATCACTCTATTGGCCCAGAGCGGGCATCTCTCCTCGCTCTATCGATTGCTCACCGCCATCGCCATGAACAGCGATGAGAACGTTTTAACGTACGATCTTTTAGAGAAGTTCTCCGAGTATTCAAAAAACATTCTCATTTTCCATGGGCCAGAATCGCAATTAGCTCTGACTATTGCAGCACGGCGCAACGTCGAGGCTCTCTCCATCTTTAACTCCACTCGCGAACTCTTTGCCGATCAAGCTCTGGAATGTGTGACCCATCAGATCCGAGGCGATGGCCCCTTCTCTACCTCATACGCCGCCAAACTTCTGGGTTTTGCCCGCGATCATGATCTGCCAGCGGTGTTGACGAATGCCGTCAGGATGCTAGATCGCAGCGATGGACCTATGGCCGATGTTCTGGATTCTGCCCGCAATTTAATTCCTCTGAGTCAACGGACTGTTGAACGGAGCAATAGCGAGGCTTACCTCAAGAATCCAGAGCAGATGCACCTCATTGCTGATGAGATTGCCCGTCTTGCTGGCGAACGCAATGGCAGGGCACTACTTGCGACAACGCAAGGTTGGGCAGAGCGGGCGACTCTCTCGCCACGGTCAGATATCGGTTTAGGAGAAATTCATTTGCTCGAACCCAGCGTTCTCGGGGCGAACCATCACCACGAACTCGTATCGCAGTTGCGCTCCAGGTGCGAAGCGGGGTTATCTCGCAGGTATAGCGGTTTCCTTTCTGTCAGCGCAGCAGAGCGGTTGGAGGAGGAACTCTCCACCGTGCGCACCTTGGGGTACGAGTCATATTTTTTAACTGTTGCCGACATCACCAATATGGCACGAGAGCGCGGCGTCCGTGTGGCGGCGCGGGGCAGCGGCGCGGGTTCGCTCATCTGTTATGTGCTGGGAATTTCTGGCGTGGAGCCACTCTCCCTAGGTTTAATGATGGAGCGTTTCTGTTCACCCCTTCGTAATGAACTTCCCGATATCGATATCGATGTGGAATCCGCACGGAGGTTGGAAATCTATGATGCGGTTTTTGATCGTTATGGCGATAGCAGTTGGGACAAGCCCGGCAATCAATCACGGTGTGCAACGGTGGCGATGGTTGAGACCTACCGAGCACGGCATGCGATTAGGGATGTGGGTACTGCATTGGGTATCTCACCGATGGAGATCGATTTCATCGCTAAATCCATGCCCCACATTCGCTCGCGTAATATCGCCGCTGCTTTAGCGAAGTTGCCAGAACTCAAAAACCTCAATCTCACCAGCCCCACCATGAAGATGGCCATTGAATTGGCCGCTCGCCTTGATGGTTTGCCGCGCCATCTCTCCATGCACCCCTGCGCTGTTGCCCTCTCTGATCTTGGATTGCACGACCACGCGCCAATGCTACGAAATGCCAGCGGCTATCCCATGGTGCAATTTGATAAAGATGATGTAGAGGCAATCGGACTTCTCAAACTCGACATCCTCGGCGTGCGGATGCAATCGGCGATCTCCTACACCCTCTCTGAGATCAAGCGGGTGGAAGGTAACTCTGTCGAGATCGATGCCATTGCTCTGGATGACAAGCCAACTTTTGATCTCATTAAATCCACCCGTACTTTAGGAATGTTCCAACTAGAGAGCCCGGGTCAGCGAGAGTTGGTGGGAAAGTTTGCCCCCAATACTTTTACCGACCTCATTATAGATATCTCCCTCTTTCGTCCCGGCCCCGTCAAGAGCGACATGATCGTGCCCTTTCTTGGCACTCGACAGGGTTTTCGTCAACGTCCCCGTATTCATGAAGGCCTTGGAGATATTTTGCGCGAAACAGAAGGGGTCGTGGTTTTTCACGAACAGGTGATCGGCATTATTGCCATATTGACGGGGGTTTCCTTGGCGCAGGCTGATGAGCAGAGGCGCGACCTTGGAGATAAGGAAGGACAGCAGCGCGTCTGCGACTGGTTCTACCCCGCCGCCCTCGCCCGTGGTTACTCCTATGAAGTTGTCACTCAAGTCTGGGAGATTCTGCGCGCCTTCGCCTCCTTTGGATTCTGCAAAGCCCATGCCGCAGCCTTTGCTCTCCCCACCTATCAATCAGCATGGCTCAAAACCCATCACACCGCCGCCTTTATCGCTGGCCTTCTTACTCATGATCCGGGCATGTATCCCAAGCGGTTGCTTCTGGACGAAGCACGGCAGTGGGGGATTGTCATTGCTCCCATCGATATCAATAGATCGGATGCGACTTACCGAGTCGAGCGGACCACTGTTGTTGTTCGCGCCCCGTATGTGGCACCGGATCTGCTCAGTACGGGAGAGCCGCTCTCACTTCCTGATGCTCGCGGTTATGCCATTCGAATGTCGCTGGCAGATGTTGGCGGTATCAGCGATGGTGAAATCGCCACGATTACTGCGGGACGACCTTATGCCGATCTCTCTGATTTCACCTATCGGTCTGGGGCGAGTCGCCCAACCGCAGAGGCTTTAGTCATGATCGGGGCCTTTGATGGCCTTCATCAAGTGAGAGAGAAGAATATTAACCGACGCGACCTCTTACTTCATCTGCGCGATCTCCATCGCCTCTCAAGTTCCAAAAGCAGCTCAACTCAGAGTCAAATGACCTTTCAATTACTGCCACCAGAAATCCACTCCTATGGATTCCCCGACTTGACCGAACGCGAACAGGTGCGTCACGAGATGGATATTTTGGGGATGGATGTCTCTCATCACAGGATGGAGTTCTATTGGGATTTTCTCAACGCAATTGGCGCAGTCCGTTCCTCTGATCTGATTCGCCATCGTTCTGGCTCCTCTCTTCTTGTTGCTGGGGTAAAAGTGGCTCTGCAAACACCACCGATGCGCTCAGGCAAGCGCGTGATGTTTGTGACCCTCGATGACGGATTTGGATGCAATGATGCGACCTTCTTTGAGGGTGCCCAAAATGATTGCGCGGCGATTATCCGTAACTCCTCGCTCTTGCTGGTGCGGGGTGAGATTCGCCGTACAGGACCGCGAGGGATTTCCATACGGGCAACCGGAGCGTGGGATTTGGTGACCTCGTATGAGAAATGGCATAACCAAAGAGATCGCGATCAGAGAGGGTTAGTTCTCACTTGAAGGCAGCGTTGGATTACTAAGCATTTCCCTGAGCTAACGCCATCTCCACTCTTGACCCGTTTGGGAATCTTCAATGAGAAGACCTTTGGATTCTAGATCCTCTCGTAATCTGTCACTGAGCGCCCAGTTCTTTTCACCCCGCGCTTTTGCCCTCTGCTCGAGAATGTCTGAGAGATCACTAGATAGAACTCGTGTTTCCTCTCGAGTCAGGTCAAGTCCCAGCACCTGATCAGCAAATAACATTGAACCCACTCTGAATTCAATCGCTAGATCTGAATTCTTCTCCAGAGTTCGAATAATTTGAATAGCACGAGGCGTGTCAAGATCTTCGCTCAGCGCTTTCAATATTTCTTCATTCTCAACTCGTTTGGCAGAATGCAGTTGAGTTGCAAAAGCACGCCAACGCTTCAGCGTCTTATGCGCGGCCGAAATGGCATCCCATGTGAGATCCATCTGACTTCGATAGCGATTTTCAAGTAGAACCAGTCTGAGCGCCAGTGGGTCATACCCTTTTCCAATTACCTCAGCGAGCAATAAGACGTTACTGGAACTCTTCGACATCTTCCGACCTTCAAAGAGAAGATGCTCGCCGTGCACCCAGAGATCGACGACCTCGCTTCCAGTCATTGCATTGGACTGGGCACGTTCATTCTCGTGGTGGGGGAAGCGGAGATCCATCCCGCCGACATGGAGATTGACGTGGTAGCGAAGAAAATGAAGGGACATCGCCGAGCACTCGATATGCCAGCCTGGAAATCCAATCCCCCAAGGGGAGTCCCATACCATCTCAGTTCTATGCCCTGCTAATTTCCAGAGGGCCCAATCCGCGTGAAAGCGCTTTCCGCGATCATCGGAGTACTCATATCGATATCCAGGTTTGAGGGAATCCAGATGATTTCCGCTGATTTCTCCATACCCCGGAAATGACGCGGCATCAAAATAAATAGAACCATCCGACCCGACATATGCAAACCCTTTTAAGAGAAGACTCGAGATGAGGTCTTGCATGAGGGAGATGCATTCACTGGCTCGTGGGTATATATCTGCAGGAAGAATATTGAGTTGAGCGAGGTCGGCATGAAATGAGGCCTCATATTTCCGTGCGATCTCGAAAGGGTCGATCTTCTCGACTCGAGATTGGGTAATCATTTTATCCTCAGCCAGCAGATCTTCTGACATATGTCCAACATCGGTGATGTTTTGGACGAGTACCACTTCGTACCCAAGGGCTTGGAGCGTTCTTCTTATGAGATCAGATAGGAGAAAGGTGCGTAAATTACCAACATGCGCATCGCGATAGACGGTCGGGCCGCAGCAGTACATTTTGACTTGATTTCCATCAGAAGTGACTGGTTGAAGTTTACGACTCATCGTGTTGTAAATAGTCAGTTGCATCAGCACCCCCCGACTATTGCGCTCTCGGGCTGGTATGAGAAATATTCGTAGGTGTGGTGGAGTCGGAATCCTGCTTTATCGTACAAGGAAATGGCTTTAGCGTTTTTTGAATCGACTTGAAGAATAACCTTTGTAGCACCAAGGCGTTGCGCATCGTGGAGAATGAATAATATGAGTTCTCGTCCGATTCCTTCTCCACGATAATCCGGGCGGACGAATAATCGTGTGAGGACGGTCCATTTTTCGAAATTGGATGCTCTTCCAACCGCGACGAGTTCTCTGTTGATTCGAAGGCTCGCGTATCTAGCTGGGGCACGTTTCATAATTTCAGAGACACCTTGATCGTTCTGAAGCGCAATCCACTTGTCGCTCGGTGCATCCTCCACTTCCCAGTGATTTTCTCTTTCGGTTTCTTTAGGGCGCGATAAATTAATAACTTCGTCTATATCGGCCACCATGACATTTACAGATATGTCGCTCTGCCAGCCTTGATTTCTCAATCGATTCCCCAACTCGTTATACGTTGGTAGTGCAATGTGGAAAGAGGGCGGAAGATTTCTTGAATTGTAGAAATCGATGACTTTTTTGATCGCCGTGTCGAGATCGGTGTCGGGATTTCCGATCGCGAGAGCAGAGTTAGCCCGTTTTGTGAATTTGCCGGAAGCGCGCAATATCCAATCACCAAGATGAGCTTCTTCTTTGGCTGGCCAGGTTGCATTGGCAGCCAATTCGATTTCTTGTATTCGCAGCGAGAGCGGGGCGCCTTTCCCGGCCTTATCGGGGGCAGGCACAATTGCCCTCCAAATCGCTACCTCTTGCGGTTGAAAATGAATGAGGGATCCGTCACCTTTTCGAATGGAGTTCTCCGATTCCAAGATTCCTACGATGTCGCGAAATCCCCCTTCAGGTAGGTGTATGCGCAAGGTGAGTCGCCGGCCTATCAATTCCGACCCTGGTGTCCTTAACGGACGCTGTGAAGCCATGGCTTAACGATAATTGGAAAGGTCTCGGTTGGGACAGGTAAAAAATCGCGTATGAGAGGGATGAGGATTAGAATGACGCCAGCCAAACCGATGGAGGTCTGCCTTGACTTATGTAATTGCTGAGCCGTGTATCGATGTCAAAGACAAGTCATGCATCGAGGAGTGTCCGGTGGACTGCATTTACGAGGGATCACGGATGCTCTACATCCAGCCAGATGAATGCGTGGATTGCGGAGCATGTGAGCCAGTGTGCCCGGTTGAGGCGATCTATTACGAAGATGATGTTCCAACTCAGTGGAGTGATTACACGAAGGTCAATACAGAGTTCTTCGTTGAACTTGGATCTCCGGGAGGAGCGAGCAAGGTCGGTGCGACTGAAGGTGATCACCCGATCGTTGTTGCCGCACCACACCAGGAATAAGAAAGTCGAGCACTGAAACTTCCTGATTTTCCTTGGGACACGCTCGCGCCGTATGGCCAGCGCGCCCGCCAACACCGTGACGGAATTATTGACCTCTCAGTTGGAACGCCAGTCGACCCAACCCCGCAAATAGTTCAGAAGAGTTTGAGAGAGAGTTCCAACGCGCCGGGATATCCCCTCACAGTTGGCACACCTGCCTTGCGAGCGTCAATTCGAGATTGGGCTATAAGGCGACTGGGCGCAAAGGGCGAGTTTGATCTCCTACCTCTGATCGGCTCGAAGGAATTGGTTGCCTGGTTGCCAACCTTGCTGCAATCGAAAAGAGTACTTTTCCCAGAAGTCGCTTACCCCACATATAGCGTTGGGGCGATCCTCGCCTCTGCGGTGGGGACTCCGGTTCCGATCGATCCCTCGGCCTGGCCGGATGCCGACCTGGCGTGGATAAATTCGCCATCTAATCCAACGGGTCGGGTGCATTCCATAGACGAACTTGAAGCCGTGATTGCATGGGGGCGAGCCAAAAATTCTGTCATTGCGTCGGATGAGTGCTATCTGGATTTCGGACACGGAATTAAGCCGACTTCGATCTTGATGTACACCAATGGTGAGAACAAGAACATCCTTGCTGTGCACTCACTATCAAAGCGCTCGTCTATGGCTGGCTACCGTGCCGGATTTATCGTCGGCGATCCGAACTTGATTGCTCGCCTCCGTGAAATCCGCAAACACGCTGGGATGATTGTTCCTCTTCCAATACAGAACGCTATGGCCGCCGCTCTTGCTGACGAATTGCATGTCGCTAAACAGCGCCAGATTTACAACGCCCGCCGTGAACGATTGAAGCCAGCTCTTGAAAGAGTTGGATTCCGGATCGAAGAAACCAGAGCGGGTCTCTATATCTGGTGCACCCGTGATGAGGAAGATTGGGATTCTGTGGCCTGGTTGGCCGAATTGGGAATCTTGGTCACCCCTGGTCATTTCTACGGAGTGAAGGGCGCTCGCAATATTCGTATCGCGTTAACTGCCACCGACTCCCATATTGATGAGGCGATTTCAAGATTAAACGCTACTTCCAGGGTTAAGAAGTAGTTGGCCCATGGCACAGGGGATTCTTCTAGTTGGCGGATTGGGAAGACGGCTGATGCCACTGACCCAGACGTTACCGAAACCCATGCTTCCGGTAGCCGGATTGCCGGTTGCGGAGCACCAATTGATACGTGCAAAAAAGGCTGGAATCACTTCGCTGGTGCTCGCGACCTCGTATTTATCGGAGATATTTGTCTCCTATTTTGGAGATGGATCACGGTGGGGAATGGAGATCCGCTACGCCATAGAGAGAGAGCCCTTAGGAACAGGTGGGGGGATACGAAATGCTGCACAGTTCCTCAATGGCGATGAATCAATCGTGATCTTTAATGGCGATGTATTGAGTTCGCATGATCTCGCAGGTCAGATAAGAATGCATGAAGAAAGATCAGCAGACGTCACAATGCACTTAACTCATGTTGCAGATGCCCGTGCCTATGGGTGTGTCCCAGTGGACGAGTCAGACCGGGTTACAGCTTTTCTAGAGAAGATGGAAGTTCCTGTCGTGAATACTATCAACGCCGGATGTTACGTATTTAGTCCACGAGTAATTGAGGAGATTCCTGCTGGCAAATCTGTGAGTATTGAGCGAGAGATTTTTCCTGATCTGGTAAAACATGGACGTCCGATTTTCGGCCTCATTGATGACTCATATTGGATTGATATAGGGACCCCAAAAGCCCTCATTCAGGGTTCTATTGACGTTGTACGTGGTATCGCTAATGCGGATGCCCTGGAGGGCGCAAAAATTTCGTATCGATCAAATGAGTATATTGCGATGGAAGGGGCAGTAATTGCGAGTGATGCCAGGGTGTCAGGTGGCTCATCAATCGGTCCTCACGTAAATATCTCTTCTAGCGCTCAGGTCAATGGTTCAATCGTCTGTGCTGAGGCTCAAGTCTTTGAAGGGGCAAGCATCTTGGGATGCTTTGTCGCCGAGGGTGCAATTGTTGAAGCAGGAGTGGTTTATTCGAATAAATACGTGAGCCTAGAAGGCGTACAAGATTTATAGTTGGTTCAATGCATCCGATTGTGAGAGAAATTGACACCCCCATAGCGGGAAAATGAGTGTACGTAAAGTCAACAAATGACTTGACTTAAAGGAGTTACACGCGTGTAATTCACTTATTGGATTTCCGCCAGTCGGGCGGTACCGACGTTATTGACTGTATTGAGGAGTGTCGGAATGTCAGATATTCGACCTGATGGCCCCAACATCCAACTCGTCACCGGAGAAACTGTTGAACTTTCATGGCAAGAACGCTCTCTCTGCGCGCAGACCGATCCAGAAGCTTTCTTCCCTGAAAAGGGCGGTTCAACTCGAGAAGCAAAGCGTGTATGCATGTCCTGTGATGTCCGCTCCGAATGTCTTGACTATGCCCTCGCCCATGACGAGCGTTTTGGAATTTGGGGTGGGCTCTCTGAACGCGAACGGCGCCGTCTTAAGCGTCGCCCTGCCTAATCCATTCCCCGTCGTTCAGCGTGTCTGAGATGCAAGTCCGTGAGCGTCCTCGTGTGACGGCAATTCTCGTCGTGCATGATGGAGCCGCGTGGCTCCCAGAAGTTGTTGCTTCGCTAGCATCGCAAACTCATCCGATTGACTACACCTTAGCTATTGACTCAGGTTCGCATGACAGCTCTTTGAAATTATTGAAGAACGCCCGCGTTCCTTCATTCTCAATGCCGCGCGACACCGGTTTTGGTGCGGCGATCTCGGTGGCACTTGAACATATTCCACCTTCTACCACGCAGAGCGAATGGCTCTGGCTTATCCACGATGACTGTGCTCCTCAACCTGGAGCGCTAGAAGCGTTATTGCAAGCGGTCGAAGACCGCCCTCAAGTGGCAATCGCCGGTCCGAAATTGCGTGGCTGGTACGACCGCACACATCTTCTCGAAGCAGGAGTAAGTATTGCCGGCAACGGTGCGAGATGGACAGGACTCGAACCCCACGAGTATGACCAGGGACAGCGTGATGGAATTCGTGATGTGCTCTCGGTTAGCACCGCCGGAATGCTCATAAGACGTGACGTCTTTGAAGAGCTCAACGGTTTCGATCCAAACCTCTCCCTTTTTCGGGATGATGTTGATTTGGGTTGGCGAGCACAAGTTGCCGGGCACAAAGTTATCGTTGTCACTGAAGCGGTGGCCTACCACGCCGAAGCTGCATCCTCTGAGCGACGTAACGTGGATGTGAAAAATGCCTTCCTCAACCGCCCACTTATTCTAGATCGTCGCAATGCTGCCTATGTTTTACTCGCAAATTCGTCCTGGTGGCACCTGCCTTGGCTGGCGATTCAATTATTTGCCAGCGCAATTGTTCGAGCAGTTGGCTACCTGCTCGCGAAACTTCCTGGTTATGCGTCGGACGAAATTCTCGCCGTTGGTTATCTCATCATCCGTCCGGGAATTATTTTTGAAGCCAGAAAGATAAGGCGGCGGCAGAGATTGATTTCTCCGCGCGTGGTCTCGACTTTTATCCCACCGAGGTGGTCGCAACTACGCCTCAGCCTTACCCGCGCTGCAGAAGTAATGCGGACGACCCTGCTACCCAGCATCCCCGATGCAACAGGTGCCTTAGGTGCACAACTCGAAGATGAAGATCTCCTCACACCTGCTGCTCCAGTGCGTTGGCGTTCTATGCTCCGCCGTCCTGAGGTCTCTGGAGTGCTACTCCTAGTGATTCTGACTTCGCTATGGTCGAGCTACCGATATGGTTCCCTGGTTGGAGGGGCACTCCCAAATACGCCAGAGGGTGCAAGTGATTTATGGAGAAGCTACGGCGAATCCTGGCACCAAGTTGGAATGGGGAGTTCATCAGCCACTCCACCATGGGTTTTTATCCTTGCTCTGCTTTCGACACTTTTTCTTGGGAAAGCCTTTTTCTTTCTTGCATTCTTATTTTGGGCGGCCCCCTTACTTTTTATGCTCTCAATGTATTCGCTCCTTCGAAAGATTTCGCCCAACTCCTGGCTTATCGTCGGGGCAAGTATTGGGTACGCCTTATCCCCGGTTGCGGTTGCGTCAATTAATTCGGGTCGGCTTGGGACCATAGCGGCCCTCATACTGATTCCGAGAATCGTCTATTACATCCCCCGCTTAGGCCAGATAGAGAGAGGGCACTGGCGCTTCATATTTGGATTTAGTCTCCTGGTTGGAGTTCTCACATCTTTCTCGCTATTAGCATTTATTGGCATCACCGTCTTCCATCTCTACTCGATGGCGCTCGATTATCAGGATTTTAGAATTACTCAAAATAGAAATGTATTGAGAGGGCGATTAATACGTAGATCCTTCCTCATCGGCCTGCCATTCTTGCTGACCCTGCCATGGTCGTTCGAAGCGGTGCTCCATCCATCCCGATTCTTGCTAGAGCCAGGTATCTCTATAGCTGGGGGAGGACCAAATCTCGCAATAATCGCCAACCCGGGAGGGCCTGGTTCAGTTCCTTGGTGGTTAGTAAGTCCTGTGACTTTGATTCTTATTGGTTCTTTATTTTCTGCTTCAGTCACGCGCAAATATGCGCAAGCGGGTTTCGCCTTCTTACTAGGCGCAACGCTTCTCAGTGTCCTTTCACCCCAATCCCATGCCAGTTCCAGTCACTCACTTCTATGGGTCGGCACATTGCTCACTTTTTCAACTGTCGCGGCAACCTGCTGTGCAGTAATAATCTTGAATGGGTTGAGAGCGCGCTTAGCCCGAACACATTTCAATTATCGGCATATGGTCGCAGGATTAGTGATCGCTTCGACGGGGCTGTACGCAACGGCATCCGGTGTCTGGGCAGCGAGCACGGGATCAGATTCTCCGGTCCGTGCCAATCGAGAGGCGATCCTGCCGCCTTTCTTGGCTGTTACACCAGGTGTAAAGACGCTGGTGCTTAGAAATCTTCAGGACGAGAAAAGCGTCACCCTTTCCTTCTACATCGCGCGTGAGAGGGACTCACTACTTGCAGATCCAGATGTGGCGCCACCTCCCACGATTGCAATAGATACTGCGGTGCGAGAAATTGTCGATGGCTCTGGGATTAATAGCAGCAAAGTACTTTCCGCACACGGGATCAAATACATCTTTATGAAGAATCCCGTTGATTCCCAATTGGTTCGAACAGTTGATGGCCTTGGAGGATTCATCCGCACCTCATCAACGCAAGATGGAATTGTCTGGCGGGTTACGGGCATCAGTGAACGTCTTGTCTTTACTGACAAATCTGGAAGGTCCTTGGCAATCCCAACCGGAGAAATCGCCGCTCACTCAAGGACGCCGGGTCCCGGAACCCTTACTTTGGCAGAAAATTATTCCTCGGGGTGGAAAGTTATTCAGGGCGGCAAAGAATTGGAGCGTTCTCGAAATTCATTCGGTCTTCCCCAATTTGCTGTGCCGGCCGCTGGGGAATTTATTCTTATCCACGACGGCACAATCCGGAGGGCTTGGCTCTCCCTTGAGTTAATCGTTCTTCTCGTTCTCCTTGTAATGGCCCTGCCAGCGGGAAGACGAAGGAGAGAAATCGCGCTAGAGAGACTCACATGAGAATTCGTCGACTGGTAATCGTTACCGCTGCGCTGGCACTTACGCTGACCATCAGTAATTTGCTGACTTCAAGAGTCACGGCCCGTAGCTACTCTCAAAATTATCCGGCGGTTGTCTGCCCGCCTACCGATTCGACAATCGCGTCAGTTGTTTCAACGGCTTCAACTAAGACGCTGTATAGAGTAATTGTAGGAAAGTCCACAGTTCTTACGCCGATAAAGAGCACCCCGTACATCATCGAGAAGGACGCAATTCTTCTAGATCAGGGCGAGGTCACCGCGGTCACCTGGCAGGCTTCTTCAGGTGTGTGGGCAGGCGCAAGTTTGTGCCTGGCGCCGCAGGGAGACCAATGGTTTGTTGGAGGAAGTGGAGATGTCACGAGTAAGGGCCGACTCGTGGTCGTAAATAGTGGACTCAGTGAAGCAATCGTTGACGTTGCAGTGTGGAGTGAGAGAGGCGCCCAATCAGGAAAGGTACTGACGGTCCCTGCTAATTCATCTGTACGAGTCCCGCTCGATTCATTGGCGGCAGGACAGGTGAGCTTGACCCTGCGAGTGAGTTCGAGGTCAGGTCGGGTAAATGCTTTTCTCATTGATGAGCGGAAAAAAGGACTTCAAAATTTGGGTGGAGACCTTGTGGGCTCAGCGGAGTTCCCCCGAACAGATTTCGTCATCTCAGGTATCCCGCAACAAACCATTGGTGGAAAAAGCGGAAGCCACTTTCTCCGCGTTCTAACTCCGGGCAATACTGATGCCAATATTCGGGTGGAACTGATCTCTAAGGATGGGGTCTTTGCTCCGATTGGACTGGATGATCGAAATGTCGTGCAAGGTCAAGTCACAGATATCCCACTCAATCCCACTATCAATGCGTCAGTCTTCTCGCTGCGTATTCGCTCAGACCAACCCATCGTGGCTGCGGTCTACTCGGTCCTTAAAGTGCAAAACCACCAGGATTTTATGTGGAGCTCCGTGACTTCGAAACTTGAGCCGATGACACTTGCGGTGAAAAGCCTTTCGCCTGTCTTTGTCTTTACCGGTGATTTGATCAGGTTAAAAGTGAGCACACGCCTCACCAATGGTTCGACTAAGTACTCAACCCTGGTCGGTAATGACATTCTCAGATGGAAAGTTCCGGCAAATGCGTTGACTGTGAAATTCTCTGATATTCGATACCCGATATCAGGTGCTGGATTACTCTCGACCACGAGTGGTGTGGGTACTTTCCCCTTAACTCCAGGTAGCACTCTGGCTAGGGCGGCCGTCCCACAATCCAACATTGAAGTTATTAATCGATAGTTCACGGGTCATTGCCCTGGAAATGAAGCCACGCCCACTAATCTAAAGGACATGGTGTCGCATGTAGGGCGGGTCTGTTCGCGAGGAGGGTGTCGTCGTCGGGCGGTTACAACTCTCACATACGTCTACGCGGATTCGGTTGCGGTAGTTGGCCCTTTAGCCACCTTTGCAGAGCCACACGCCTATGATCTCTGTGAAACACACGGCGACCGCTTAACCGTTCCAAATGGATGGCAAGTCATCCGTCAAGAACGTGGCGAGGACGACCTTGGTCCATCGGATGAAGATTTGATGGCAATTGCAGATGCCGTGCGCGAAGTGGCGCATCCCAGAGAGAGCTCCGAAGGTACAAATCAATTGCCAAAGAACCAAGCCCAAAATGGCCAAAATAATCAAGGATTGGGGAGGCGTGGGCATCTTCGCGCCGTGCGTTCTTAGAGATGGAACGGCCCCGCATTTTCAAGGCCTATGACATAAGAGGGTTGGTCGAAACCGAGTTAACTCCGGATTTTGCAT
>JACPZY010000116.1 GCA_016195215.1 Actinomycetota bacterium
ATCAAAAAACTGGCATAGAAGTGACTCTTGACACGTAATTACTTCCGCCATAAAATTAATTCCGCTAGTCACCATCGCTCGCACGCAGCCTCCGGCTGTCCCAGTCACGATAGGAGAAATGCATTGAAAAATTCCACGAAATGGGGATCGGCGGTAACCCTTGCGACTTCCCTCGCATTGCTAGTTGCCAGCCTCTCCTCGGGTATCACCAGCGCATCCGCTGCCGATCCAGTCACTATTACTTTCTGGGGAGCCTACGGTAATGGTGGTAATTCAACCCAACAGGATGCACTCAATAAGGAATTAATTCCCGCTTTTGAGGCTGCCAATCCAGGTATCACCGTTAAATATGTCGATGTTGCATATGATTCCCTACTTCAAAAACTCACCACTAGCGCTGCTGGCGATGAGTTACCAGATCTCGTACGGGCCGATCTTGGATGGGTCCCTAAATTTGCCGACCTTGGCGTATTGGTCCCACTCTCTAGCAAAATGAGCGATTTCAAGGCTCTTGCGGCCAAAACCTACCCCGGCTCTCTCTCGACCAACTTCTACAAAGGCAAGTACTACGGATTGCCTCTTGATACCAACACTCGGGTGCTTATTTCAAATAGCAAAGCACTAGCGGCCGCTGGTCGCACCACCCCACCTAAGACTTTCGCTGATCTCACAACGATGGCCACCAAGTTAAAGGGTAAGAAAATCGCCCTCTTCGCCGATGGTGGACTCGGCGCCTGGAATATCTCTCCTTGGATCTGGTCAGGTGGCGGAGATATCACCAACGCTGCACAGACTAAGTCAACGGGCTATCTCAATAGCGCAAAGAACGTCGCGACAGTCCAGATGTTGGTCAATTTTTACAAGCAGAAACTGATCCCCAATCTGATCACTGGAAATAAAGGCGCCGTTGGAACTTCCGATGGCTTGCCAAAGGGCCTATACGCCACGATCTTTGACGGCCCTTGGATGAGTGGAATCTGGACGGGACAATATCCCAAATTCAAGCCGATCTACTCTCCACTTCCCGCTGGCCCAGGAGGATCGATCAGCGTCGTTGGTGGCGAAGATATCGTTCTGACTTCTTCATCAAAAAATCAGGATGCCGCAATGAAATTTATTCGCTTCACTCAGAGCTCCCAATTTCAATTGGCAATGGTAAAGACTGGTCAGATGACGGTTATTCCTGCGCTCATGAAGCAAGAAATCGCCACGACCCCTTACTACGCAACCTTCGCCGCTCAACTAAAGACGGCAAAATCGCGTCTGGCTATTCCAGATGGTTCCAAAGTCGATGGCATTCTCTCAACCAACTTGACCCAAGCCTTCTTGGGTAAAACCACAGTTAAAAATGCCTTAACCGTGGCTGCCGCACAGATCGATTACATCCTCGCAGGCGGAAAGTAGTAGTAGTGGCCGCGCGACTCACTGTAGGTAAGGAAACCGTGAGTCGCGCGGCCCAACTAAACAAAAAGTCATCACAACTCCGTGCACGAATCCAGAAGAATGCAACCCCCTACCTATTCTTAGCACCTGGAGTCCTTCTTTTTCTCACCGCCGTCATCTATCCAACTCTTCAAGCATTGAAGATGAGCTTCTACGACTGGAAGATAGTGTCCGGCGCGATAAGTCAATTCATTGGCTTCGAGAATTACATTCGAGCCTTTCGCGACTCTCATTTTTGGTTAAGCCTTTCAAAAGGAATTTGGAAAGGGGTTGGCTGGGCGATGATGATCTTTCTTGCTGCCCTCCAAGGCGTTCCTAAAGAATTGGAAGAAGCTGCTGATGTTGATGGCGCCAATAGATGGCAGCGCTTCAAGGCTGTGACTCTGCCCGCCATTGCTCCCGCCACAACTTTCGTCGCCATAATGCTTGTAATAGGTGGCTTTAACGTCTTTATATCGGTACAACTTATGACCGATGGAGGGCCGATCGGACAGACCGATGTTCTCCTGACTTATATGTATCGACAAGCATTTAGTTTCCTTGACTTTGGGTACGGATCTGCCCTTTCGGCAATTCTCTCCCTTGTAGTTTTTGCCTTCGCGCTTATCCAGTTGAGGCTATTTCGCTCTCGAAGTGGAGAAGATATCTAAATGAGGAGAAGGATTGCAGTCTCTGGCCGTTATCTCGCATTGATCTTCGGTCTGATCATCACGGTAACACCATTCTTATATATGGTTTCCACCAGTTTTAAGTCGCAAGCCTTCGTCCTCTCCTTTCCCCCCGAGTTCATTCCTCGTCCAGCGACTCTGTCAAACTACTCTCAAGCGCTTACCACCCAGAATTTCAAGCTCTACTTTTTGAACTCATTAATTGTCGCCGTAGTGTCCACGACCGCCTCAATTCTTATCAGCTCAATGATGGCTTATGCCTTCGCTCGTTTTCGTTTTCCCGGACGAGAGATAATTTTTCGAACACTTCTCATCGGCCTCGTGATCCCGGCCGTCATGCTGCTCATTCCACAATTTATCTTGGCTAAGTATTTAGGCCTTCTAAATTCCCTCTTCGGCCTCATTTTCTTTTACGTAGCTGGCTCTCTATCACTCAATACCTTTCTCCTTCGAGGTTTCTTTGCCTCTCTTCCATTGGATTTGGACCACGCTATGCAAGTCGATGGAGGAAACGCCTGGACTCGATATTGGCGCTTAGCCATGCCGCTATCCAAGCCCGCTGTGGCCACCGCCACCTGCCACACAATGGGGGCTTGTATTCGCGGCCTCATTAATTGCCATAGTGCCCGTCATTACAGTATTTATTATTTTCCAGCGCTACTTCGTTCAAGGCCTCACTGCAGGGGCGGTTAAAGGGTGACCATGGTAGAAATATTGCCACTTCTTGCTTCATTCTCGCCAGAGGAATCTGTCAGCATTGAAATTCGGGGGTTGGAGGGTACTGCTGAACTCTCTGTATGGCATCTGGGAGAGTGCATCGCACATCATCGAATCCACGAAAGCGGAACCACATATGTGAGCCCTCTCTCTGAAGGCGGATATGGAATTGAACTTAAGGGAGAATTTGGCATCGCCAGAACAGCAATTGAGGTCACGACGGATTCTAGGAGTCGCTTGCGGTACGGCTTTGTCACCAACTACACCCCAGGACGCGACCTCTCCGGATTTTCCGACAACATCCGACGCCTCCACCTCTCTGGTATCCAGTTTTACGATTGGGCTTATAGGCATGCCAATCTACTGGGCGGCGGTGAGAGCTATAAAGATGCCCTTGCC
>JACPZY010000054.1 GCA_016195215.1 Actinomycetota bacterium
TCCAAGGGGATATTCAGGGCTGTGCCGACACTCGCAGCGGCAAGGGCATTTGGAATTTGGTGCGCCCCAATCAATCGCAGGGCAACAGCCGCACGCCCAGCTGGCGTGACAAGATCAAAGTGAGCTCTCCCCTCGCGAATATCGATATCCGTTGCGCGCACCTGGGCTTCATGTGTCTGCCCGAAAGTGAGAACTCTGATATCTAAACCGTCTGCCATCCTGGGCGTGTATTCATCGTATCGGCCGAGAACCGCGATTCCACCTTGACGAAGGGTGTGGATTAATTCTGACTTTGCCAACGCAATCATCTCGCGTGATCCAAATTCACCGGAATGAGCGGTGCCAACTTCGAGAACTACCCCAATATCGGGTTCGGCGATCTCACACAACTTCTTAATGTCACCAACGTGGCGAGCGCCCATCTCGACAATGCAGTACCGCGTACTCTCCGTACAACCGAGAAGAGTTATTGGTACGCCCAACTCATTGTTGAACGATCCGACGGACGCCACAGTATCGCCATGCATGCTCAGCACCCATGCGAGCAAATCCTTTGTAGTCGTCTTGCCTTGCGAACCAGTGATACCAATGACTGTCATTGGACTGAGCTTTCGGCGAACGAAATGCGCAATTGTCCCCAGTGCTTCCAGGACATCCCCAACCACGATGCAAGGAACTTCTACTTTTCTATTGGACAGAACTAAAGCAGCACCATTTTCTACCGCTTGCGTGGCAAAATCATGCCCGTCGGCATGTTCGCCTTTTAGTGCGAGAAAGATTGATCCGCTTGTTACGCTCCTTGAGTCAAAAGATGGGGCTTCCGTCACCAGAAGATCCGGTGGAGCATACAACTCGCCTTGAGTGATTTTCGAAATTTGTTCAGCGCTCAAGGCAATCATGGACGACCTTCAATCGCGGCTGCTAGAACACGTCGGTCATCGAAGGGATGAATTTCACCAGCAATCTCTTGTCCTTGCTCGTGGCCTTTTCCAAGAACAATTACCAGATCTTCTGACTCGGCAAGAGAGACTGCGAATTCAATTGCTTGCTGGCGATTCGGAATTATCCGACTCGGTTCCTTAACTTCCAAACCTTCCGTCATGTCCTTCAAAATCTCACCAGCATCCTCGGATCGTGGGTTGTCGCTCGTAAAAATTGCAATATCACTGCCTTCAAGAAGCGCCTTACCCATGAGTGGCCTTTTGCTCTTATCTCGGTCGCCACCACAACCAAGAACGGATATAACCTTTCCGCTCGTCATCTCTTTACAAGCCTGAAGAACCCTCTCTACCGCATCCGGTGAATGCGCGTAATCAATGAACGCACCAAAATTCTGTCCGGCGCTTACCGCCTCAAGGCGCCCTCGAGCGCCGGTTAATGTCTGTAAAAGAATTGAAATCTCGATCGGATCCACTCCGCTCTCATATGCAAGAGCCACAGCCAAAATGGCATTATCCAAATTGAACTCCCCATGCAATGGCAAGGTCCCTTCAATGAGGACGCCGCCAATACCGCGGATAACCACATCGAATCCATGCTGATGCGAAATGGCGGATACATAGTGCCAATCAGTTGATGGGTTCTTTCGGGAGACTCGAATCACTCGAATCTCGCTCTGATCTGCCAGGCGAGCTCCGTGGGGGTCGTCGACATTGATCACGGCGAGATCAGAGTATTCAAATGTGAAAAGTGAGGCCTTTGCTTGGAAGTAATCTTCCATCGAGTTGTGGAAATCCAGATGGTCCTGAGACAAATTGGAAAATGCAACGGCAGAAAAATGCGATCCACGAATACGCTCGAGTGCAAGAGCATGACTTGAAACCTCCATTGCGACTCGTCGTACATTTTTCTCATGCATTATGGAGATCAATGCTTGCAGATCGGTGCTCTCGGGAGTCGTCCTCTCGCTCTTGACAACTTCCCCTCCGATGCGGGTCTCCACGGTTCCGATGAGCCCAGCGTTGTGACCCGCGCCTTCCCAAATTTGGTAGAGCAGAGTCGTAGTAGTCGTTTTACCGTTTGTTCCAGTAATTCCAACCGAAAACATCTCTCGCATGGGTTCTCCATAGAACCACGCACTCAAAATGCCTCCGACTCGTCTTGGATTTTCCACAACGATTACCGGTAGTCCAACGGCAAGACTCGCGCCCGCGTTGTCGGTGAGGACTGCTCTTGCACCTCGTTTTTTTGCGTCGAGGCAGAACATCGCACCATGTGTTCTTGCGCCTGGAAATGCTAGGAATAGATCTCCTTCAACAATCTCGTCACTTGCATGAGTAATACCAGTAATTCTCAGATCCTGACCCGGACTTGGCGTGCCTAAATACGTAGCGATCGATTCAAGGGATCGCTCACGAGCGAAGACCGGTCTTCCCTTCAATTCTTCACCCCTGTCGATTTGGAACTCAAGAGTTGATATTTCTTCACCTGGGATTCATCAAGAGGGTAAGGGATTACTTTGGTGCCCGTAGGGGATACGCGCCTGGATTGAAGGACAAAGGACATCACCTCCTTGAAGACGGGCCCCCCAAGCGTTCCACCATAGTAAATGCCCTTTGGTCCTTGGATCGTCACGCTGATGACATATTGAGGTTTGTCCGCAGGCGCAAAACCAATGAAGGAGGCGGTGTAACCTCGATAGCAACCGCAGGTCTCATCAACTCGCTGTGCGGTGCCAGTCTTTCCAGCAACCCGATATCCAGGAATGGCCGCATCCGGCGCTGTGCCCTGCGCAGATACAACACTCTCCATCATCAATCTCATATCGCGGGCAGTGCTCGAACTAATTACGCGGACGCTATCGCGCGTCTCCGATGGCGTGAATCGACCATTCGAGTCACTGGTGCCCGCGATGACCGTCGGTGAAACCCGAATTCCGTCATTGGCGATCGTCGCGAAAATACTCGTAGCTTGCATGGCAGTAACAGAGTATCCCTGTCCAAAGGCCACAGTCGGAGCGGTGGTTCCACTCCAATTGGCAACATCAGGTAAGACTCCCTGTGATTCACCAGGGAGTCCAGACCCGGTATTTGTCCCGACGCCAAATTTTCGAAGAAAAGAATAGAGAACACTGTCTTTAAGCTTCTGGCCAATTTTTATGGCTCCGACGTTACTTGATTCCGCAAGAATGCCAGTAGTCGTCAAACGCTCAGTCGGATGCTTTGCATGATCGCGGAAAGTTCGATTCGATACCTTGAGGGTGTAAGGAATCGTGAAAACAGTTGTTGGCGAAATTTTTCCAACTTCAATGGCTGCAGCGAGTGTCATGACCTTGCCGGTTGAACCAGGTTCGTAGACATCTTGAACCGATGGGTTCCTCATCAAACTTAAGGGGACATTTCTGGTGTCATTCGGGTCATAGGTCGGTGCCGTTGCATGAGCCAGTATCTGTCCTGTTTTCGGATCCATCACTATCACAGTACCGCTAATTGCATCAGATGCTTTTACGGCCTCTGAAATTGCATTCAAAGCCACCCATTGAACATCACGATCAATCGTCAATCGCAGAGTAGTTCCGGTTTTTGCTGGTATCAATTCTTGTTGCGAGCCCGGGATTTCAGCTCCGTATCCATTTGCGTAACTGTACTTACCCTCAGTCCCAGTTAGTTGGGAATTCATGCTTGATTCAAGTCCGGCTGCTCCCACTCCTGCTTGATTCACAAATCCAATGAGTGAGGCGATCAGTGGCCCAGAGGGATATTCACGTATGTAGCCACGTTCTGGATAAAAGCCAAATAGTCTTTTAGAGATATCCCTCCGACTTAGAGATTCGTTATAACTCTCCAGGGCGGTTTTGAGCGCCAACCACCTGGCGGGCGTTACATTACGAGCGACCAAGCTCCAACGTCGCTCCCCAGTCGCCTGTTCTGCAACATCGCTCACTGGCATAGACAAGATCGGTGCTGCTATCTCGGCAAATTTAGA
>JACPZY010000078.1 GCA_016195215.1 Actinomycetota bacterium
CTCCATTGAATAATGAGCCGCGATCTTCTTTAGTATCGAAGAAGAGACAATTGAGTTGGCAAGAATTCCTCCCACAGATTTGGAGGCAATGTACTCGCCAAGGAGTGCGCCCAATTCATCGCCCCGTAGCATTCTCCAACCGCGTTCTGGGTCTTTAACAGCCGCTGCACATCGGTCGGCGTCTGGATCATTGGCAATGACGATATCTGCCTCGAAATTTCTTGCGGTCTCCAGCGCGAGGTCGATTGCCCCGGGTTCCTCTGGATTTGGAAATGGAACGGTGGGAAAGTCTGGGTCTGGCGCAGCCTGGGCTTGAACGAGAATGGGCGACGCAAAACCAGCTTTATGAAAAACATGTTGCAGGGTCTCAGTTCCAACTCCGTGCATTGCTGTATAGACGACTTTGAGGTCACTTGGTCGGTTGACGAGTGCCGCTGTTCGGGAGATGTATTTATGAATGACGGACTCATCAACAATTTCCCAGTTCTGCTTGCGAGGCTGGGATGAGAGGGAGGTGATAAGAGAGATCTCGTGAGAAATTTGTGTATCGGTTGGAGAAACTATCTGGGAGGCACGATACTCGATGCCGTCGACCGTCCCTCCTAAATAAACTTTGTACCCGTTATCTTGTGGAGGGTTATGGCTTGCAGTCACCATAATTCCAACATCTGCTCCAAGTTCTTTTACCGCGAAGGCGAGAATGGGAGTTGGAAGTGGTCGTGGAAGCACCGAGACTTTCATCCCCGCGCCACGCATTATTTCCGCGCTTTCAAAGGTAAATGCCGCAGAGCCGTGGCGGGCATCGCGTCCAATCACGACGCTGGTGAGCCCTCGGGCTCTCATATAATTTGCTAGACCTGCAGCAGTCCGTCCCACAACTGCTCGGTTCATTGAGGAGGGACCAGGACCAATGGGTCCGCGAAGTCCAGCAGTTCCGAACTGTAGGAAACCTGAGAAGTATTTTTTCAATTGTTCGAACTCATGCGCCGCGAGCAACTCTCGAAGACGAAGAGCGGTTAACGGATCGGGATCATCTTCGATCCACGCTTGAACGTGAGCGATTAGCTCAGAATGGTCAGGACTCATGGCCCTAGAGTAGTTTTGGAATAACAGCCTTGAGAAGTTCTCCCATCCGCCCTGCAGAAGCCTTGCCAGCTTCAATTACTTCCTTGTGATTCAATTTCTCGCCAGTAATTCCAGCGGCAGCATTTGTGACCAGCGAAATACCCAGCACCTTTGCGCCAAGGGCATGCGCGGCAATCGCTTCTGGCACGGTTGACATTCCGACGAGGTCCGCCCCAATTGTTCGCATCATCTGAATTTCGGCTGGCGTTTCATATGCAGGACCGCGCCAGTGGACGTAAACGCCCTCTTGTAAAGAAGGATCCTCGTGTTTCACGATCTCGCGAATTCGCTTGTTATATAAATCCGTAAGATCTACAAAATCCGCACCAATGAGAGGGCTTGTCGCAGTCAACGAGATGTGGTCGCGGATGAGAACGGGCTGCCCCACCTGAAAAGCGCTGTTGATTCCTCCGGATGCATTTGTGAGAATCACAACTGAGCATCCAGCCTTGACCGCTGTTCGCACGGGGTGAACTACTGGCTCGAGACCTTTGCCTTCGTAAAGATGGGTACGCCCGAGGAAAACGAGGAGATTAAGTGGGCCGGTGTCTCCTTCGAGTTGGTACGAACGAATTTTTCCGGAATGACCAACAACTGACGGTGGGACGAATCCGGCAATAACGTGCGCATCGAATTCGTGTGATGGGATACCGAGCGCAGTACATGCGTCAATCCATCCCGATCCCATAACAATGGCAATGTCATGTTTTGGCAACCCGGTTATTGCAGCGATTTCGCCTGCGGCAAGGGTCGCGGTTCCGATCGGATCGTTGTAAAGATCTGCTAAATCATCGACGCTCATGCGTCAATAATGTCACATAGTATGGCTCCGTTTGAAACGTTCTCTCCAATAATCGCCACGAGGTTGGTGATGATTCCTGATTTATGAGCCATGAGAGGTTGTTCCATTTTCATGGCTTCTAGGACGATTACGAGATCGCCGACTTCTACGAAATCTCCTTCGCCAGCTGCAATTTTTACGACGGTTCCTTGCATCGGACTCGTGAGACCATCGCCAGTGACTAAGCCACTCATTCCCTTCTTTGCGCGATGTCGTTTGTGAATGGGTTCAGGTGCGTGAAGAATTACATCAAAACGGTGACCATTAACTTCAACTACTAGATGTTCCGCCGCTGCATGGGTGGGAATGTGAAGCGTACTTTTGCTGAACTCTGGAATTTCGTTATTAAACTCGTTTTCAATGTAACTCGTATAAACAGAGAAATCATCAGTGAAGGCAGGGTCTTGCAGGATGGCACGATGAAAGGGAAGAGCTGTGGCAAGGCCGCCCACATGGAATTCTTCTAGAGCCCTACGCGCCCGCTCAATCGCCTGCCGGCGAGAATTGCCAGTCACGATTAATTTGGCGAGGAGCGAATCAAAATTTCCGCCGATCATGTCACCGCTTTTGAAACCCGCATCTACTCTCACTCCTGGGCCTGAGGGAAGTCTCCACTCCGTGATTCGACCAGGAGCTGGGAGGAATGAGCGTCCTGGATCTTCGCCATTTATTCGAAATTCCAATGAGTGGCCGCGAATAATTGGGTCATCGAAATTGAGCGGTTCGCCCATGGCGATACGGAACTGCTCTCGGACCAAGTCAATCCCTGTTACCTCTTCACTTACCGGATGTTCGACTTGGAGGCGGGTGTTGACCTCGAGGAAAGAAATTGTTCCATCAAGGCCGACGAGAAATTCGCATGTTCCTGCGCCGACATATCCAGCCTCTTTCATGATCGCCTTACTGGATCGGTAGAGCTCGGCATTTTGTGCATCAGTTAGGAATGGCGCAGGTGCCTCTTCAACCAATTTCTGATGTCTTCTCTGAAGTGAACAGTCTCGAGAACTAATAACGACTGCATGTCCGGTTGAATCAACGAGTACTTGGGTCTCCACGTGGCGTGGTTTATCTAGATACCGCTCAACGAAACACTCTCCGCGACCGAAACTTGCGATGGCTTCACGCACGGCAGAATCAAAGAGTTCGGGAATCTCCTCCATAGTGCGGGCAACCTTTAGCCCTCGACCCCCGCCACCATGTGCCGCTTTGATCGCAACTGGTAGACCGTGTTCTTTGGCAAATGCAGTTACTTGTTCGTGACCATCAACTGGATCTGCGCTGCCCGCGACGAGAGGCGCTCCCACTTTGGCTGCAATTTTGCGAGCCGAAACCTTATCTCCAAGTAACCGAATTGCCTCTGGCGAAGGACCGATCCAGATTAAGCCCGCATCCAAAACTGCTTGCGCAAAATTGGCGTTCTCAGATAGGAAACCGTAGCCGGGATGAACTGCCTCTGCACCAGATTCGAGAGCAACGCCAATGATCTTCTCCATATCGAGGTAGGTCTGTGCCGCAGTCAGGCCGTTGAGAGAGTAAGAAGCATCTGCCGAGAGTGCGTGAATTGCGCCACGATCTTCATCTGAATAGACCGCGATGCTCTTGATTCCATGGTCTTTGCACGCACGGATGATCCGTACCGCAATTTCACCCCGGTTTGCAATCAATACGCTCTTCATTGTGGAACCTCGTCAGATTGGTTGGTTACGTCATGCCAGGCATAGCCCAACTCCGTCGTTATTTTACGTAGAAGTGGGATGGAAAGCCCGATGACATTGGTGTAATCGCCTTCGATGCTGGAGATAAAAGCACTACTCAAACCATCAAGAGTGAATCCGCCGGCAACCCCTAGGGGCTCTCCCGAGGCCACGTAATCCTCTATTTCTAGATCAGTGAGTTCCGAGAAGTTCACTTTAGTTGTTGCCACGGCCGAGATTTCGACTTCGCGTTCGGTATCAATGACGCAATGGCCAGTGTGCAAAAGTCCAGATTTCCCGCTGAGCCTTCGTGATCTTTCGCGGGCCACTTCAGGTGTCAGTGGTTTGCCTAAGGACGCTCCTTCAAATTCAAATGTCGAGTCGCAGGCGATGACGAGACTTGGTGACGAGACGATTTCACGGACGGTATGAGCTTTGACTATTGCTAGCGCAATCACCATCTCGCGGGGGGACATCGACTCGTAGATAGAATCTTCTTCGTCAACATTACTGACAACAATCGTCGGTTTGATTCCGGCCGCTTCAAGGAGACGTTTTCGAGAAGGAGAGGCTGAGGCGAGAATAATTGCAGGCATTTACGCCTTCCTTGAAAGTGGTTTACGCAATTGTGGTTTTGCCCAGGAGCTCCGCGAGATCTTTTTGGTTACGCGAGATTTACGATGGTGCTTAAGTGCATCTTCAATGGCGCTTAACTCTTCAGGGCTTGGAGAGCCCGAAGTAATCGTGTAACGAATCACAGAGGAATATTTCCGTGCTTGCGTGAGGGGAGAACGTCACGCTTATTACGAAGGGATCGCAGTGCCTTGGTAATATATTCGCGGGTCTGATTTGGCTCGATGACGGCGTCAATAAAACCGCGATCTGCTGCCAGATAAGGATTGGCGAGAGTTTCATTGTATTCATTTACCAGTTGAGCACGAAGAGCAACTTCATCTTCTGCGCCACTTAACTCCTTGCGGTAGAGAATATTGACAGCTCCCTGTGCCCCCATGACTGCAATTTCAGCACTTGGCCATGCAAGGTTTAGATCTGCCCCCAGGTGTTTAGAGCCCATGACTATAAATGCGCCGCCATAGGCTTTACGAGTTACCAAGGTAATGAGTGGTACGGAGGCTTCGCCATATGCGTACAGTAACTTTGCGCCCCGTCGAAGAATTCCGTTCCATTCTTGTTCGGTGCCGGGGAGGAAGCCGGGCACATCAACCAATGTCACTATTGGAATGCTGAATGCGTCGCAGAATCGAAGAAAGCGCGCAGCCTTCTCACTCGAATCAATATCTAAAGTGCCCGCAAGTTGTAGCGGTTGGTTGGCGATGATCCCGACAGAATGACCTTCAATTCGACCAAAGCCAACAACTATGTTGGGTGCGAAAAGAGCATGAACCTCCAAGAACTCAGACTCGTCAAGTAGGGCTTGGACAAGAATCTTCATGTCATATGGCTGGTTTGGACTATCTGGAATCAGCGAATCCAGGGCAAGGTCGGTGGTCTTCCGTTCGAGAGTCTCTGTTGGCTCAAGGAAAGGGGAACCATCCATATTATTACTTGGTAAATATGAGAGAAGTGCCTTGACGTAATCCAGAGCGTCCTCTTCATTTTCTGCCAAATAGTGCGAATTACCCGTGCGCGAATTGTGCGTATGCGCACCACCGAGTTCTTCCATTCCGATTTCTTCACCGGTCACGGTTTTGATGACATCTGGTCCAGTGATAAACATATGGGAGGTTTGGTTGACCATGACCGTGAAATCCGTCAGTGCGGGTGAATAGGCAGCGCCACCTGCACTTGGTCCCAGAATCAGCGAAATTTGTGGAATGACGCCGGAAGAGCGGGCATTGAGTCGAAAAATCTTTCCATACGCACTCAAAGAGGCAACGCCTTCTTGAATACGAGCTCCTCCAGAGTCGACGATCCCAATAAGGGGAACTCCATTCTTGAGGGCGTATTCCGCAATTTTCACAATTTTCTCGCCAAAAACCTCGCCCAGGCTGCCGCCCATCACGGTGAAATCTTGCGAGTAGATAGCGACGTTTCGACCATCAATCGTCCCGTACCCGGTCACGACTCCGTCACCGTAAGGACGATTCTTCTCCATTCCAAAATTGGTAGAGCGATGACGGGCGAACTCATCAAGTTCGGTGAACGAGTCGGCATCAACGAGTTTGGCAATGCGCTCGCGGGCAGTCATCTTTCCCTTTGCATGTTGTTTCTCAATTGCCCGCTCTGACCCGGCATGGACTGCCTCATCTAGTCGGTCGCGAAGGTCTTGAATTTTTCCCGCAGTTGTATGCAGATCACGGCTCATACCCCTACGGTACTAGGCGTGAGCCCCTTCGGTATCCCACTCGACTCTGCGAGAATAAATTCCGCTTTGGAGAACAGTTACTGGCGAGTAAGCGTGGTCGATATCACGGGTTCAACGCAGAATGATTTGACAGCATCAATTCGTAGGAATCAAGGCAGGGAAGGCGACGTACTTGTTACCGAATTTCAATCTGCGGGGCGAGGAAGGCTCGACCGAAGTTTTATTGCGCAACCTGGTTCGGCATTACTTTTTTCTTTTTATTTCATACCCAGTGTCAATTCAAGTAAGGAGAAGCGCGAATTGGGTTGGCTCCCACTTCTGGCTGGACAAGCACTCGGCGCATCTATGGATGATGTCTTTAAATGTGATCCGTTGAGGAGGCCGCTTCTGAAATGGCCGAACGATATTTTAATCAATGATCGAAAGGTGGCGGGAATACTCACTGAGCGGATCGAATCAAAAAATGGAGTAGGTGTGGTTGTCGGAATAGGAATCAATTTTTTTGCAAATCGCGAACAGTTGCCAGTTCTAAATGCGACTTCGCTCGCACTTGAAGGCTTTGTTGAACCTGATAGGGAAAAACTGCTGATCTCATTTTTGGTGAGGATGTCCGAGTATCTAAAGCGATGGGAATTCGGAGATCTTTCGTTATTGGACGAATATATCGATCGAAGTGCAACTCTAGGACAGGCTATTTCCATTGAGTTCCCCACTGGGGAAATAATTGAGTCTGAGGCGATTGCTATCGACCGATCGGGGGCGCTCATACTTGAAGATGGGAGACAAATCACTGTTGGGGATGTAGTTCATCTACGTACAAATTAGGATTCAGTTGTGATCAGTTATTTTCCTTTTATTGGATATGTCGGATCCGATCCCATCTTTCGGATGATGATTGGTCCGGCATTAGATCTTGGAGTGGATTTCCGACAGTTTTCAGCAAGTACGGATGTAAAGACGTTGAGAGAGTTTGCTCGCCAATGCAACATTCTCCTTCATCAAGAAGGAGTACTTTCAATTTCTACTATTCGAGCTTTGGAGGCAGAGGGATTTGTCTTTCGACCGAGTTCTGCTGCTCTCGAATATGCGAAGGTGCGAAATGAAAAAGCAAGTAAAAAATCAGGTTCTAGTATCTCAGTTCTTGTATCTCGCTCACCCCACAATCAGTGTTCGGTCTGGACCCCTACTCAGTTGGATCTGGATCGGAATTTTTCTGTGACGCCCGCACCAGGGCTATCTCTAAGCTCATCGGCACGAGTACAAGAGATGGCCCTTGCAATCGCGGATGAAATGGGGCTGGTGGGGGTGATGAGCGTAGAGATGTTAGTCGGCGATAAGGAGATAGTTATTGGGCAGATGAGAGTTCACCCAACGCTCGCCGGAAATTGGACCCTGGATGGATCTCGCACAAGTCAATATGAGCAGCACCTGCGTGCAATATTGGATCTTCCTCTTGGCGATCCAACAATGACATCACCTCATGCGGTCTCGGCGACTTTTCATTCTGGAGCTAAGTCAAATATGTTCCGGCCCTATTTACATCTCATGGCGCGAAGTCCTGCTCTAAAATTTCACCAATATCGTGCTGAAAGTGATGGATCTGCCCCGCAGGGCCATGTAACGGCCGTCGGCGATGACCTCGTAGACTTACTCCAGTGCGTGAACCATGCCATCGACTATATGAGCGGAGCCGTAGATGAATAATGTGACCGTTGCAATAATCATGGGATCTGATTCCGATTGGCCCATCATGGAAGAAGCAGCAAAAGTATTTGACTCATTTGGAATCACATATTCAGTCCAAGTGATCTCAGCTCATCGAATGCCCTTAGAGACTGTTGAATTTGCCCAGGGTGCGCAAGCCCAAGGTATAAAAGTAATTATCGCTGCTGCAGGCGGTGCGGCTGCTCTTCCTGGAGTGGTGGCGGCGCTAACTCCGCTTCCCGTAATCGGTGTTCCCATCGCCTTGAAATCTTTTGACGGAATGGATTCATTGCTCTCAATTGTTCAGATGCCTGCTGGTATTCCGGTGGCGACTGTCGGTGTTGGAGGAGCAAAGAATGCAGCGATACTAGCCACACGAATTTTAGGAATTGGCGACCCATCCATTTCTGCCAAAGTCTCAAAAGCGATGATCGATATTCATGATGAAGCGAAAGCTAAAGGAGAAAATCTCCAGGCAAGACGGAACCATAAGACAGGTTTTTAGTCACGTCCTTCACGTTTTCCGTACTCAATTGCGGGACAGCGGTCCATCACTGCAAGTAGCCCTGCATTCTTCGCGCGCTCCAGGCCCTCTTCATCGATGACATTGAGTTGGAGCCATACTGCTTTGGCTCCGATTGCGATCGCTTCATCGATAACCGCACCGGCAAGGCTTGAATTAACAAAGAGATCCACTACGTCAACGGGAAATGGAATCTCCGAAAGGGATACGTAACCCTTTTCTCCATGGACTGTTTCGGCATTTGGGTGCACAGGAATGATTCGATGGCCTTTTAGTCGCAATAGATCGGCGACACTGTAGGCAGGACGTTCCTGGTTATTGCTTAGCCCCACGACCGCCCAAGTCTTAAATGCGAGTATCTTGTCGATAACTTCGCTACTCATGAATTGGCTCTCCCGAGTGCATGGAACTTCCATCCAGCGGAGACCCAGCGATCACGATCGAGCGCATTTCTACCGTCGATCATTCTTGGCGTCTTGGTTAAAGAAAGAAGTACTTCAGGATCTAGGTCACGATATTCGCGCCACTCGGTCAGGTGTAATACGAGATCCGAATCAGTTATGCACTCAGTGACACTTTCCGTAAAGCCCAGGGAAGGAAACCGCTTTTTGGCGTTCGCGATTGCTTTGGGATCATGCACGGTCACAGAAGCACCCGCTGCGTGCAATTGAGCGGCGATATCGAGGGCAGGAGAGTCGCGAACATCGTCACTATCTGGCTTATAAGCGGCGCCGAGAACGGCAATCTTATAAGAGGACAAATCCTCTGACAGTTGCAAACGAACTACGTCGATCACTCGTTGGCGGGCGCGTAAATTAATAGAATCGATGTCACGTAAGAACTCAAGCGCTTGTGTTGCTCCAAGTTCTTCGGCGCGAGCGATAAACGCCCGGATATCCTTTGGCAGACAACCCCCGCCAAAGCCAATGCCAGCTTTCAAGAACTTATTTCCGATTCGTGCGTCATATCCGATGGCTGTGGCCAATACGGTTACATCGCCACCAGCGGCTTCGCACACTTCCGCCATTGCGTTAATAAAGGATATTTTGGTTGCTAGAAATGAATTTGCGGCAACCTTAACCAATTCAGCGGTAGGTAAATCCGCTCGAATCCAAGGTGTCTTGATGTCAAGCAGAGGTGCGTACACGGTGCGGAGAATGGCTTCAGCTCGATCACTTGTGACACCTATAACAATGCGATCGGGGCGCAATGAGTCTTCCACTGCAAATCCCTCACGTGTAAATTCTGGATTCCACGCTAAGTCCGATTGAGGCGCCAAAATTGCGAGTCGTTCAATTAATTTTTGCGCGGTGCCAACGGGGACTGTGGATTTTCCAACAACGAGAGATCCAGATTTCAAATGTGGCGCAATTGATGCGAGAGCATCTTCAACATAACTTAGGTCAGCGGCCAGACTATTCTCCTTCTGAGGAGTCCCAACGCAAATGAAGTGGACATCCGCATCAGTGGCGGCGGCGAAATTCGTAGTAAAAGTTAAGCGACCTGAAGCTAGTTCGATTTTCAATAAATTCTCGAGTCCAGGCTCAAAAAAAGGCAATTCGCCCCGTGTCAATTGGTCAACCTTTTCCCTATCTGTGTCTATGCCGATCACAGTGTGCCCAAGCGAGGACATGCAGGCCGCGTAGGTGGCGCCGAGGTAGCCAGTACCGATTACTGAAAGAGTCGAAGTCATGAGTCCAAGTGTAGGGGAGTGAATATAGCTATTTCAGCGCACCACAAGGATTCTCATTCGCAGTTCGCGTTTTGAATTTATCGATAATTGTCGGAGTGGCACTTGCACTCGCCTTTGCAGTTGTCGTGTTCGTAGCCTTATTAGAACCTGAAGCCGAAGGCGAGGCGCTTGCCGAAGGGGTTGGAGCAACGACATCGACAACTGTCAGGTCGTTGCGGAGACGTTGGAATAACTCGGGAGCTAAAACCGGGTCCCAAACCACGGTGGACCCGACACCCGGAACTGAGTAATTAATATTTGAAAGCGGGACGGTAAGAGTGCGAATCTTGCTCGCCGACAAGTTGCGAGCTTGCTTAGCCAATGTGACTAAATCACTACTGTTGAGAGATGAGTCAGTTTTGACCGTGGCCAACGCAGCATTGATGAATTTAATTAATTTGACTGGGTTAAGTAGTACTCCGGTGCTCATTGCTTTCCGCAATACAGAACTCATGAACTGTTGCTGGCGTTGCATACGCCCGAGATCTCCCATGCCGTCAAAATCACGGGTCCGAACGTATTTCAGAGCTTCAATCCCATTGAGCGTGTGAATACCTGCTTTTAGAACAAGGTGGCTCTTGGGATCGTTAATGTCGGTTTTGGTACACACCTGAATTCCCCCAAGCGCGTCAACCATCCGTGTGAAACCCGCAAAGTTGATTTCAATGTAGTTGTCAATTCGGAGTTGGGTCATTGCCTCGATCACTTGGACCAGCAGAGGTGCACCACCCCAATTAAAGGCCGCGTTCAATTTTGCTGGAGTCGCAGGAATAATTTTTCCGTCGGTTCCGGTACGTTGAGGAATCGTCACAAGTGTGTCGCGCGGTAGCGAGATGATTACGGCTTTGTCTCTCGCTTTGCTTATATGCACGAGAAGAATTGTGTCCGATCGTTTTCCAGCCGCAGATGCTGTACTACCCACGCGCAATGTTTTTAGTTCGGCTTTGGTGAGACCTTCGCGCGTATCTGATCCGACGAGAAGATAGTTGAGCGCCGTAGACGCTTTCTCTGGACGAGATCTCAATTCGCCAAATGCGTTAACTCTTTTGAGCGAGCCAGTCACGTGCCCCAATCCGAACCAGGCCAAGGAAGAGGCGAATACCACTCCGATGGAGAGAACGGTTATTATCCGAATTGTTGGCGAGGATTTCACAGGGAGAGCGTACTTGCACGATAGCGTGGTGGTCTTATGAAATCAGATGATTCCGATGGGCGCGCCCAAAATGGCGTTTCCATAATTTTACCTGTCCTCAATGAAGAGTTTTATCTTGCTCATGCGGTAGAGGCGATACTTTCTCAGGATTATCTCGGAAAGATGGAGGTGATCCTGGCTATCGGACCTTCGACAGATCGGACCCATGCGGTGGCGGAGGGTTTGAGGGAGAAAGACCCTCGGGTGGTACTCATCGAGAATCCATCGGGTCGGACCGCTGCAGGACTCAATCTTGCAATACGAAAATCCACATTTCCGATCATCGTTCGAGTTGATGGTCATGCTGAACTCCCAAAGAATTACATTTCATTGGCCCTCCAGATTTTGAGCGAGTCAGGAGCGGTCAATGTAGGCGGAGTGATGGCGGCGGTCGGGAAAACAAATTTCGAGCGAGCGGTCGCACGTGCCATGCGGAGTCCATTCGGAGTCGGTGCTTCGCGTTTCCACACAGGTGGAAATGCCGGTTCGGTTGATACCGTTTATTTGGGTGTCTTCCAGCGGGATGCACTTGTTGCTGCGGGTGGTTTTGATGAGTGCTTCACGAGAGCTCAGGACTGGGAGCTTAATTATCGGTTGCGTTCTGCCGGTGGAACCGTTTATTTTGACCCTCGACTGCACGTGACATACAGACCGCGACCTACTTTGAGGGCCCTGGCGAAACAGTATTTTGAGTACGGTCGGTGGCGTCATGTTGTCGCCAGGCGGCACCAGGGCACCGTCAATCTCCGATATCTCGCTCCTCCATTTGCCTTCGTCGCGACAATTTTCTCTCTAGGAATGGGCCTTTTTATTTCGCCATTCTGGTTCATTCCCGCACTTATCTATTTATTTGTCTTATCTCTTGCCTCACTTCTCATTGGTCAGAACGTTGCCGAATTCTTGAAACTTCCTGGGATTTTGTTCACCATGCATATGTCCTGGGGGGTTGGATACTTGCTCTCGCCACGATCTCTCGTGCCGTCCGAGTGAGCCAGACCCCTTACGGTAACCTGTCGTAATGAAACCCGTGCCTGTTGAGGTTTATGAGCCGTTTAAGGCAGGGCTGCCGCCCCTGCGACGGTATTGGCGTTTGCTCTGGGCCCGCCGTGCTTTCATTTCAGAATATTCACGCTCTGAACTTCATGAGAAGCATTTCGACTCAGTATTTGGTCAGGTCTGGCTCATTCTCAATCCACTCTTGCTCTCCGGGGTCTACTTCCTTCTTATCGTGATTATCGGAGGTCAGAGCGACAAGTTTCGCTACGGTCATCTGACCGCCTCTCTCTTTCTTTTTTATTTTGTAGCAAATTCCATGACCGCAGGATCAAAATCCGTGGTTAAAGGACAGAAGCTCATTCTCAACACAGCATTTCCTCGAATCATGCTTCCAATTTCGGCGGCTTACATTTCATTTATCCGTTTTCTCCCCACGGTCTTGGTCTTCTTTGTTATCCGAACCGCGATGGGCTTCCCCTTCGGTTGGGCGATGCTGTGGGCGATCCCGGTCGCTGCGATTACCGGAATTCTTGCACTAGGTCTCTCAATTTTAATTTCCTGTGCCAATGTTTATTTTCGGGATATCGGAAGTTTCTTGCCATACTTCAGTCGCACCTGGCTTTATCTCTCGCCAATTCTTTATGAGGTTTCGGCACTGAAGCCGAAGTTGCGATCTATCGAAGCGTTTAACCCGCTCTTTCCAATACTGGATTCTTGGTCAAGAAGTATTGTCCGCAATGAGGCGCCTCAGGCCGCTAGTTTGTTGCAAGGCCTGGCGTGGGCACTTGGAATCCTGCTTGTCGGGACCTACTTCTTCTTATCAAGGGAGCGCGATTTTGCCGTCCGTGTCTAAATCCGAACATAAGAGTGGCGAGCTCGCTATTTCTGTTCAGCACCTAGGCTTGGTTTACAAGACCACAATTGATCGCCGCCCAACATTAAAAGCCCGAGTACGAACTCTTGGTCGCGGGACAAAACATACAAGGATTGTTCATGCGCTTGATGATGTCATGCTGGATGTTCCGTATGGATCAGTCCTTGGCGTCGTAGGCGCGAACGGAGCCGGAAAATCCACCCTAATGAGGGTGATTTCTGGAATATTGCCACCGAGCCACGGGCGAGTCGAGGTTTACGGGAAAGTAAGCACTCTTCTCGCCCTTGGAGTCGGCTTCAACCCTTCACTTTCTGGACGCGAGAATGTACAGCTCGGAGGGCTCGCTGCCGGTATGTCGAGGAGAGACATCGAGGATCATTTCGAGGAGATCGCCGATTTTGCCGAATTAGGCGATGCCATTGACGCTCCAATGCGTACGTATTCGAGTGGCATGTTTGCACGGCTTGGATTTTCTGTGGCCGTAACGGTCCGTCCAGATATTTTGATTGTTGACGAGGCGCTCAGTACAGGCGACGCGAAATTCAAAGAGAAGAGCCTAAATAAAATTAAGGAACTCCGTAGCGAAGACCGAGCTCTTGTTTTAGTCAGTCACGGTCTTGGAACTATTCGAGAGGTCTGCAATGAAGTGGCCTGGCTTCACAAGGGCAAACTTATTCAACGCGGTGAACCTAATAAGATCGTCGACGCCTACGAGAAGTTTTTGAAGGTTGGAAAGAGTGCAGCCATCGATGAGGATGTTTAAGCCACTTCCCCTCCTTGCAACCCTTCTTCTCGCGACAAACTTCCCACCTGCCCAAGCTGTTCCAGTAATCCCTGCCATCTTTAATTTTCAAGGCTCTGGATATGGTCATGGAGTGGGAATGAGTCAGATCGGGGCTAGAGCTCAGGCGCTGCAAGGTCGAACTGCGATTGACATCGTTCGCTACTACTACTCTTATGTAACAGTAGAGCCCTTCCAAGATGATGAGATGTTGCGAGTAAATATTGGGCACCTGCTAACAAATTTTTCGCTTAGAACAGATTCGGCACTAGGCCAAGTGCAAATTTACGATGGCGATATTAAGGACACCGCGCCAGCGCAATCTTTAAGAGTCATGCGACCAAAATCAAACCTGAATTTTACCCTTCTTGGAAATCTGGGGTTCCCAACCATTATTGCGCCGGATGGAACTGTAGACACACTCCCTAGCGGTACGACTTGGACTATCCGATGGACTGGAACTCGATATTTGGAGGGATCACCGACAATTGTTTCGTTGGTGAAGGGAACCACCAGTACGAAGTACAAGTATGGAGAGATACAAGTGAAGTTGGTAAAAGCGGCCGTGCTCGGATATCGGATTGAAGTGACAAACACCGTGCGGCTCCACGATGAGTACCTATGGGGTATTGGCGAAGTTCCTTCATCGTGGCCCTTGGCATCACTTCAGGCGCAGGCAATTGCTTCGAGGACATATGCTCTCAATAAGGCTGGCGCAATTAAGACAAGTTGCGACTGCAATATATATGGGTCCTCGCAGGATCAAGCATTTGTCGGATACGCAAAGGAGGCCGAAAGAACATATGGCGCTCTCTGGAAAGCAGCGGTTAATTCAACTTCAACAGATGAATCAACAGGATTGGCAATTCTCTTTAATTCAAAACCGATC
>JACPZY010000079.1 GCA_016195215.1 Actinomycetota bacterium
CTCCAAGCAGTAACGGCGTGTTTACATTCTCAGCGATTAGTGCCTGAATGTTTCGCCAAACGTCCAAATAGTTATCGGTTTTTAAGGCATTAATAAAGAGTTGGGAGGCAATAAGTCCAGACCATCGGGATTATTTAGGTAGCCAGCCGAAGCACCACTTTTACCTTTATGACCATACTGCCAGACAATTTTCTTTGTTTTGGGGTCAACCACGATCACGCGATTGTTTGCGTCATCGGTTGCAATGATATTTCCGTTGGGAAGTCCAACGGCCAGGGATGGGTGATTTAGCGCTGCAGAGCCTTTAGGTTTGAATTTCCAGAGCAGTTTTCCCTTGGAATTAAATTCGACAATCTGTCCAGGCGAACTGAAATCCACTGTCAGATACACGTTTGGTGCGACTTCATTGGTATCTGATGGATAAAGAACTCCAGGGGCATGAACGGCCCAAGACACTTTTCCAGTTAATGTCATTGCGTCTATCCAATTGCCGTTTATTTCGGATACGAGAAAACGTCCGTCTTTCATGGGAAATATGCCATTGGGGCTGCCAAAAGTTTTTGGTGGATTGTGGACACAGCGACCGCTAACGCCCAACTGCGATGTGGTTTTTGTCTTTGGATCGATAAAGAGTATTCGACAATTCTTTATATCTGCAAGCACTATACGACCGTCTGGCAGCATCAGGGCATCGTCGGGGTTATTGAGATAGCCCGCCTTTGTCGAACCTTGACCAGCCACACCATACTCGAAGACAATTTTTCGAGTGGAGATGTCAATAATGCTTATCATCTTATTTTCGGATCGAGTTACAACGATTGATTTGCCATCAGCAGAGAAGAAGACATCGTCGGGAGCGATGAGTGATTGACCCGGCTTTAAATCGCCTTTTTGCGGAAAAATCCACCGAACCTGACCCTTTGGATCAACAATCACAATCCGGTTATTGCCCTCGTCAGCGATCGCGACAGCACCCGGTAGGGCAGATGAATCAGAACCAGGTGCAAGTGATGGTGGAGTTAGTGGTTTGGCCTGTGCAAGATCTGCTCCAGGATTGGTACTCCCGGTTGCTGAGGCGACGCCAAACAGAGCGATACCGACAATGGAGAAAATTACGACGGATTGTTTGAGAGCCATTTTTCGATGCATAGTTTCAGACGGTACTGAATTCCCGATTATAGTGTTTGGGTGGTAGCACTCATTCAGATTACAACGGTGTAAGCTTTTCGCATCTTCTTCGATGATCTTTAAAGAATGATTGAATCTAACAAGTTGTTGCAATGACCGGTTGAGACCAAGGATCACGGATGATTCTAGAGTCGACAGCTATTTGCAAAGGTCAGTTATCGACCGAAGCCCGCTATTTCTTTATTCGAGGATAAATACGTAAGAAACTTGTCAAAGTGGTAAACGCTTCTCCGGTTTCGGACCTGATTGACTCACCTGGTCGAAATAAGATTTCTATTTCTTTCACAAAAGAGTTACCCTCCATGGATATGGTCTAACGCCTTTCTATTCTGGGGGAAAACAGATGATTGTTGAAATTAACGGGGCCAATCTCAATGTTGAAGTATTGGGAGAAGGAAAAGGCAAGCCAGTACTTATCGCTCATCACGGCGGTGGAGGTATCGGAAACCTCAACGAACCCAAAGCCACTTACGGCCCCTTGCAAGATATTTTTCAAGTAATCGTCTTTGATGCTCGCGGATGTGGCCTCAGTGAAATTGTTGGACCTTATTCACACGAACAATGGACGGCAGATGTAGATGGGCTTCGTAAGTGGATTGGCGCTGACAAGATTGTCGTTGCCGGAGGCTCCTACGGCGGATTTATCTCGCTTGAATACGCAGTTCGCTATCCAGAACATACTGAGGCAGTTCTGCTTCGCGATACCTCCGCTGACAACAATAACTTCACAACTCTTGAAGAGAATGCGAAGAACCAGGATCGCGTCAAGATCAACTGGGATAACTTCAATCGCTACTGGTCGGGCCATATCCGCGACGACGCAGATCTAAAAGCCTGTTGGGCAGAGTTAATTCCGCTCTATGACTTTCATTATGACCCAGTGAAGTCAGCCGCCCGTGTTGAGGCAGGCACCTATCACCATGAGGCGCATAACTACTGTTTTACTCATAACAAGCCCAACTACGATTTGAAGCCCGTTCTCAACACAATCAAAGCTCCAACCCTTGTCACCGTTGGTCGTACAGACTGGGTTACACCGGTCTCTTCAGCACAAATCATTGCTGATGGAGTTCCAAACTCACGTTTGGTTATTTTCGAGAAGTCAGGTCACTCGCCACAATTTGAAGAGTATGACTTGTTCCAAGATGTACAGCGCGAATTCATCGCTGACTACCTACCACACTTGATGGAGAAGGTGGTTAGGTGATTACAAGAGAAGTTCTATCAATTCCCGGACCTGATGGTTCAGTAATCGATATTCCTTATTTTGAAATTGTTGGCGCAAAACCGGGACTGCATCTGACAGTCATAGCAGGAATCCACGGGGCTGAATATTCATCGATAGCCGCCGCCAGGGAATTTGTCGCAGAAATTAATGATGAAGAAGTGATGGGTCGAATTACTGTCATGCCGATTGTAAATATTTTGGCATTTTGGGCTCGTGTACCTTTTGTTATCCCCGTTGATAATCTAAACCTCAATCGCTCATTTCCTGGAAATGAGCATGGATCGTTCACTGAAATATATGCATTCCATGTATTTGAAAAGATCATTAGAGGTTCTGATTACCTGCTCGATATGCATGCAGGTGATATTCCAGAAGCACTCGAACCCTTCTCAATTTTTGAAGAATCGGATGTTGAAGATAAGTCGCTCCAGATGGCTAAGGCTTACGGGATCAAACATATTGTTCGCCAACGTGCCGCGGGTTTAGTGGTAGCAGGCAGTACATCTGCCGCAGCATCTGTCATTGGAATTCCTGCGATCATCGCTGAATCTGGAGAAAACGGAATTCTTGATCAAGCGGCAGTCCAATTACATTTGGTAGGACTTCGAAATCTTGCACGCACTCTTGGAGTTCTCACGGGCGAACCGTGGAGTGCGCGTGAACATATCTCTTATGATGGTTGGAATTGGTTGCGCGCCGAGCGAGCAGGGTGGTGGCAACCATCGCATAAGCCTGGCGCCGTTGTGAGAGCAGGAGAATTGCTAGGCACCATGAGTGATCCATGGGGGGAGAGATTTGCTGAGATTAAGGCGCCACAAGATGGCACAGTTCTTTTTCAGACAAGCAGTCCGGCAGTCAGCAAAGATGGAATCTTGGTCGGCCTAGCCCTTCACTAAATTTCTGTTGCCTCTCCCTATTCCCTATTTCTCAGTAAGCGAACGCCAAGCAACTCTTCGATCGCATGCGCGATGGATAGAAGTTGCATATCTGTTCCTTTAGCGGTTGCAAGTTGGAGCCCGATTGGCAAGCCTTCTGAATTGAAGCCACATGGAATCGAGATCGCAGGATCTCCCGTGATGTTAAAGATACTTGTGTAAGCACCTTCGACGGCGCCTTCAGGAGTATCAATCGGTGGAGTTGTTGCGGGTGCAACATATGGAGCAACAGGAGTTAGCAAGATATCGATACCTTCGTAAATTTTGAGTGCTTCAGGAAGGAGTTCGCTTCGACGAGCAGATGCCTTCTTATAAGCGTCTACTGTGATGGACTCCGCGGATTGGAAGAGTCTCAATGTCTCAGCTCCGAAATGTTCAGGATCTGATCTCACTTTCTTACCATGTACTTGCCAAGCTTCAAAGAGAAGAATGTCGTCGAAAGTTTTCCCAAGTTCTTGAAAGATTCGATCATCTACCTCGATAATTTCGGCGCCTGTACTCTGTAACTTGGCGATCGCTCCCTGAATTGAATCGGCAACCTCCCTCTCCAATTGTGGAAGATCAAAATGAGATTTCACGATGCCAACTTTGAGGTCTCTAATTTCAATCTTCCCGCTTGCTTCGAGACCACCCATCAGAGCGGAGAAAATCTTTATTGTCGTTTCGAGATCCTTTGCAAGTAAACCCACGTGATCAAAACTTGGTGAAAGTGGGGTTACACCTTCAAGTGAGATCGAGTTGTAACTGGGTTTGAACCCAACAGTAGCGCAGTAGTGAGCGGGGATACGGATAGATCCACCAGTATCTGTTCCGAGCGCGACGTCACAGACGCCAGCACCAACCAATGATGCAGAACCACCACTTGATCCACCTGCCGTGCGATGTGAATTAAATGGGTTCATCGCTTCTGGAACATCGTGATGTGTCGCACCAGCTGCGTATTCAAGAAGCGTTGTCGTTGCAAAGACGTCAGCACCGAGTGCACGAAGTTGAGCAATTACTGGCGCATCCTTCGTTGCCGGCGCAGATTTCATATCGCGAGGATTGCCATTGCCGCGTGGCTGGCCTTTGATATCAATGATGTCTTTGACTCCGATAGCGACGCCTATCAATGGATCACTGAGTGAACGTTCTGGTGCTGGAATCAAATGTGAAATTGCATTCAATGGCGCTCCAAGCCGTAGCGCGCGCTCATATGCTGCAAGAAGATCGAGGTTTGCAACTTCACAGATCCGCTCTCCTCGCTCAATCGAATGAATAATCGCACCCACGAAATTTGTAAGCGGGCCTTTGAGATCACGCAATAAATCATCAACTTCAGTCTTGCGCTTACGAACAGTGAGATCTCGGTAAATTCCGCTATGCGTCTTTGCGGATTTACGGTTAAAGGCGACAAGGCGATCTAAAGAAGCATCGAGATCATTTGGGTCAAAACCGTCAAAGGCCTCAGGCGTAACGGGAGCTTGGGCCAGTACTTCACGCGCTATAGCCATCATGAGTGGTCGATATTTAGGATGTTCCAGGTGATCGGCAATAGAAAGATCTGATGTTGCGCCCGCGTACAACATGGCGCCATACGCTTCTTTACCCCACAAAAATCCAAGGATGTTATTTGTTGCTTCTGCATACGGGAAAGCGTCCACAATTTCACGTACGCGAGGAGTAATTTCATTTCCAGTGAGCTCACCAACTCGAAAAGTGCCGATGTTTCCTTGCATGATTCTTCCGGGAGATATGTAGTCTGCACCGAAGTTCACGAAACTCACGATGACTCGATCTGCGCCAACAACATCAGAGAGATCGTGCGCTGTTAATCCATTTTGTAGTGTGACAACAAAACCATCTGGTGCAAGTCGACCACGGATTAATTCAGCAGCGCTCTTGGTATGGTGGCTCTTAACTGCAACAGCCACATTGTGAAGAGTCTTCGGAAGCTGTGAGGGAAGTATTGCCGTGGTTTTCACGGTGAAATTCTCTACGGGACCTTCAATTGTGATGCCATCTTCGTTGATTGCATTGACGTGAACTTCATCGAGATCGCAGAAGGTTACTTCATGGCCAGCGCGAATCATATGGGCTCCAATGGTTCCGCCGATTGCACCCGCCCCGATAATAGTTAGTTGCATTTCTTCCACCTGCCTCACACATGTTCACATATGTTCACCTATTGAGATCATCCAGTGGAGTAAAGGTAGTCCTCTTTCCCAACTAGACAATTCATGGTTATATAGCAACGTGACTGATACGCGAATCGCAGTTGTTACTGGCGCCAATCACGGTATGGGAAGCGCAATTGTTGATTCACTCAGAGCAATTGGTCATAGAGTCCATGGCGTTGATCGTGATGAGGCAGATCTCTCAAATTCAACTGAAGTAAAGGCTTATTTTGAGAAGATTGGGCAGGTTGATATTTTGGTCAACTGCGCTGGCGGAGTTGTGGGCCAGACACATAAGCCACTTGATGAAATTACCGATGAAGCTTGGCAACAGATTTTTGACGCGAATATGCAAACAACTTTTCTCTGCACACGTGCCGTCATGACTGGTATGAAAGCGAATAAATGGGGACGAATCGTCAATATCTCCTCTGGTGCCGGTCGTAGCGTGAGTTTGACGGGCATTCAAGCGTACGCATCATCAAAGGCTGCGCAAATTGGTTTTACTCGTCAGATGGCTCACGAACTTGGACAGTACAACATCACCGTCAACTGCATCGCTCCCGGATTTGTACTTTCCAATCCAACAACGATCGCGCAGTGGGAAAGTCTTGGCCCGGAAGGTCAAGAGAAGTTACTCGCCGGAATTGCAACTCGGCGGTTAGGGAGAGCCGAAGACATTGCGAATGGCGTGACTTTCTTTGCATCTGAAGCATCTGACTGGGTTACCGGCCAGTGTCTCTCCATTGATGGCGGACATTCAATCTTCTAATTCCCATTGAGGAGCTCTGAGTTTTTTAGAACGGCAGGTAAGTGTTATCAGATCTTAATAATTTCGGCGCAAAGCAAGGGTATGGAGTATGACTATTTGCCCTACTCTAATACTACTCTGGAACGCAGTTCAGAGATTCCCAAATTTGAAAGAATTGGACTGCGAACTCATTGACCACACGAGACAGGAATCAAATATATGGCATCAAAAAAGAAAGTGCTGGTTGCTCTCCTTGCAGCTTTTACTGTTGCATCGACGGTTGTTTTACCACTTTCAGCAAATGCGGCAAACTCAGCACCAAAGGGTGACTTGATTTTCGTGCGAAATCAGGATTTCGCAACATTCGATCCTGACCTGGCGCAGAACGACTCTCTCTTCATTCAAGAGCAAGTCTACGAACCACTTTTTAGTAACCTACAAAGCGGCAAAGGCGTTGTGCCATGGCTGGCGAAAAGCGGTACCGTCGCAAAAGATGGCATAACTTGGACCATCAAGCTTCGTACTGACGTTAAGTTCAGCGATGGAACTCCAATGACTTCAGCAGACGTCAAGTTCTCACTTGACCGTGCGACAGCTGGAGACGGGTGGGGCTTCCTCAACACAGCTATTGACAACATCACAACACCGTCAGCAGACACTGTCGTTATTAAGACAAAATTCCCATGGGCCCCATTGCTCGCTGATCTTGCTAGTTTTAGCAATTCAATCTTGAAGGCAGACTTTGGTGGAAAGACAGCGGCTGAATTCTTCAAGTCTCCAATCGGTACAGGTCCATTCATGCTTGACTCATGGGTGCCAGGAACCGAAATTAAGCTTGTTGCTAACAAGATTTACTGGCAGCCGGGTAAGCCATACCTCAACTCTGTAACTTGGAAGTACGTTGTAGATGACAACACTCGTGAGTTCATGCTCAAGGGTGGACAGGCTGATATCAACGAAGAGCCACCAGCTAACTCAGTTGCGTCTCTCCGGGCTGCACCAAATATCAAAGTTGGCGTTTTCTCCGCTGCGGCTTCAAACTACTTGGCTTTCAACGTCAAAGTGCCTGCCCTATCTGATGTGTACGTTCGTCGTGCGATCTCATACGCAGTTGATCGTGCGGCGATCAACAAGGTGGTGTATTCGGGGCTCGGAACAGTATCAAACTCATTCCTTGCACCAAGTGTTAACTTTTACGATAAGAAAACACCAGGAATCCAATTTGATCTCAAGAAGGCTGCTGCTGAACTTGCAAAGAGCAAGTACAAGAAGGGCCTTAAGCTTGAGCTTCTGATCCGCGGTGGTAACAAGGCTCACGAAGCAACGGCTTCAATCCTCCAAGCTTCTTTGAAGAAGATTGGCATCACAATGACAATCAAGGCACAGGAGCCATCCGTTCAGCGCGCAACACAGAAGGCTATGAACTACCAGATGACTCTTACAGCTTGGACAATGGATATTGTCGACCCAGACGAATTGTTGACATTCGGTTTGTCGCCAGAGGGTGGAACAAACTCTTACTACACAAACTACGTTAACAAAAAGGTGATTGCCGCGATCAAGAAGGGTCAGACAAATGTTGATCCTAAAGTTCGGCAGACTGCTTACTCATTCGTACAGAAGCAGGTAGCTGACGACGCATTCATGGCGTTTACCATCAATCCTCCTTACATATACGCGTGGCGTAGCAACATCACGGGATTCAACGTGAACCCTATGTACACCTACCATATGGAAAACGTTAAGAAGAATTAATTTGCTTCTTAACGGACTTTAGCGATAAGCAAGACAGCTGTAATGTTTGAATGCCTATAAATGAACGAAGAGAACGGGTGATATCGCATTGAGTTACTTAACCTACGTAGGTAAAAGACTCCTCCAGATGTTACCCGTTCTCTTTGGCATTTCTGTCGCAGTATTTCTAATTGTTCACTCGATCCCTGGCGATCCAGCAGATGTCCTTCTTGGACAGAATGCCACACCAGAGAAGATCAAGATCATCAACCGTCAACTCGGCATCGATCGTCCGCTGATCGTGCAGTACCTGAATTTCGTCTGGGATATCTTCCGTGGCTCGCTCGGCACAAGTTTTTACAATAAGGAATCAGTCACTAGCCTTATTTTGGGACGCCTTCCTGAAACCGGAATGTTGTTGACGGGTGGAGTCATTCTCTCGATTTTGATCGCCCTTCCACTCTCTATTATTGCTGCGTCAAAACGCGGCGCGCTTCGCGATCAACTTGTACGTGCAATCCCAATCATTGGTCTTGGAATGCCACAAGTCTGGGTTGGCGTGATGCTAATTCTCCTACTCGGGCTTAAGTACCCCCTCTTTCCGGTAGGCGGTTTTGGTAACACCTTCCCAGAGCGGCTACGTTCTATTTTCCTTCCAGCTCTGACCATTGCGATCTTGCTCGCCCCAATTCTCATCCGTAGCCTTCGCGCCAGCATGCTGGAAATTCTTGACTCTGATTATGTCTTGACGGCGCGTGCAAAGGGAATCTCAACCGCCCGCATCACTCGCGTTCACGTGCTCCGAAATGCGATGATCGCCTCAGTAACGGTTCTCGGTATCAATATCGCCTACCTCGTTGGCTCCATGGTCGTTGTAGAACGAGTTTTTGCCATTCCCGGAACTGGATCCCTGATGATTGATGCGATTTCTCGTCGTGACTATCCCATCGTGCAAGGAGTGACCCTGTACTTTGCCGTTGTTGTTGTCATCGTCAATTTGATCACTGACCTGATCCTCGCAGCCCTTGACCCACGGGTGGTGCTTAAGTGAAGTCCTCGAAGACTTTATATGTCGGTATGGGACTTCTTGGGGCCCTTGTCCTTGCTGCAGTCTTCGCACCACTGATTACCTCATACGATCCGAACGAACAAGATTTGGTGAACACCCTTTTAGGACCTAACTCCCGTCACTGGCTCGGAACAGATCCACTCGGTCGCGATGTCTTTACTCGTCTCATCTACGGCGCTCGTGTTGACCTAGCAATTGGTCTACTTGCTGTCATCCTTCCTTACATCATTGGTGTTTCGCTTGGTCTTCTTACCGGATGGTTAGGTGGCAGAACCGATTCAGTGGTCATGCGCATTGTAGATACGGTGATCGCTTTTCCTTTCTATGTTCTTGCGATCGCACTTGTCTTTATCTTCGGACCAGGCATTAAGAGCATCATTGTTGCAATTACCCTGGTTGGTTGGGTTGCCTACTGTCGAATCGTGCGAGCAAATGTACTGGTTGCAAAAGAGCAAGATTATGTTCATGCCGCACGGCTTACCGGCCTTCCTGCGTCACGCATTCTTCGTCGCCACCTTCTTCCAAATGTGATTTCACAGTCAATCGTCTTTGCCATGAGCGATATCGTCCTGAGCATCTTGGCGATAGTCTCGCTTGGTTATCTCGGATTAGGTGTTCCAGTCCCAACTGCTGAGTGGGGCTCAATGATTCAAGAAGGTCAGTCTTACATCATGGATCAATGGTGGCTGGCAACTATTCCCGGACTTATGGTCGTTTACGTCGGCTTCTCGCTCTCCCTCATTGGCGACGGACTCGTCGCCCGCTTGGAGCGCTAGATGAGTACTCCGCTAATTTCCGTTAAAGATCTATCCGTCGAGATCAAAACAGACCGAGGTCTTCTCAAGGCTATTCGAGGTGTCTCATTCGATGTAAATGCCGGGGATTCAATCGGTATCGTTGGCGAATCCGGTAGCGGCAAGTCGATCACTCTGAAGGCAATTCTTGGACTCTTGCCAAGTAACGCCCATGTATCTGCGGGTAAAATCTTCGTTGAAGGCAAAGATATATCTATGCTTGATCACAAGAGTCGCCGTGCGCTCCTTTCACATAACACGGGAATGATCTTCCAAGATGCGATTGCAGCCCTTAATCCAGTTCTTAAAGTGGGCCACCAGGTTTCAGAAGTTCCACGCTATCGCCTTGGTAAGAGCAAGGAAGAGTCGGAGCAGATCGCGCTTTCATTGATGGAGCGTGTTGGAATTACAGATGCGGAGTCTCGCTACGATCTTTATCCTCACCAACTCTCTGGCGGATTGCGCCAGCGCATCTCCATTGCAATTGCACTTTCAGGAAGCCCAAAAATTCTCTTTTGTGACGAACCAACAACGGCCCTCGATGTGACAATCCAGGCGCAAGTACTCCGTCTCCTAAACGAATTCCGCCAGAAGTTAGGTCTTGGAATTGTCTTTGTCACCCACGACCTCGCTGTAGTAAACGAGTTGTGTGATGAGATCAAGGTTATGTACGCGGGTCGATTCGTTGAATCAGGAAGTGTGCAAAAAACGTTTAAAGTTCCGACCCATCCATATACATTCTCTCTTCTCAGAGCAGCCCCAGATCCAGATGCTGCCGTGCATCGCCTCTTCACAATTTCAGGTGAGGCCCCAAATCTCACCAAGCCGGTGATTGGTTGTCCATTTGCCCCACGTTGCTTTGCGGCGGAGGCACAGTGCCTTACCGCGGAACCTGATCTCGCTGCGATCGAGAATTCAAAGAGTGCATGCTTCAAA
>JACPZY010000080.1 GCA_016195215.1 Actinomycetota bacterium
TCTCTCATTTCTGATCTTCTCTTCTTGGCGGAATTTGGTCACGTGCCGACTACGGAGATTTTGGATGTCGACATTTCGCACGTATTACGCTCACATTTATCGGACTTCACTACCTTCAATAAGGGCCGATTGATTACAAGTCATATTGAAGATGGAGTGATACTTCAAGGTTCGGAATCACATATTGCACGATTGTTCACCAATATATTTGCCAATGTTGCTCGTCACACTCCCAAGGCCGCGCCGGTCAATGTCTCCCTCTCTAGAGGTGAACACGGAATAAGTATCGTGATTGAAGATGGCGGTCCCGGGTTACCAGAGAGTGCGTACAAGGAAGGAGTGCGTAATTTCCAGCGTTTTGATAGATCGCGTTCTCGCGAGGATGGTGGATCCGGTCTCGGGATGAGCATCATTTTTGCGATCGTTCGTGAGCATGGTGGAACAATTACTTTGCGGCCTAGCAACCTTGGGGGGTTAGGAGTTCACCTCTTTTTTGGTAACTTGAGTGTATGAGCACCGAGTTGGACGAAGCGATATCTGAGGCCGCTCAACTCATTGGCAAGACTGAATCTTTAGTCAGAGTGGTGCTCTCAGGGTCGCGTCGTGCCATGTCTCCGGTGGCGACCCGGATAGATATCCGTCCTGTTTTGATCAAAAGCAATCTCGTCCTACAGGTTGCCTCGAATGACGGCCGTCAAACGCAGACGAAGAATTATGACATTGGTGCGTTAAACGTCGCAGAACTTCTTGCCAGTGGATTTTCGAATATTCTCATAGAACAGACCTCTGGCTCGCACTCTCTGAAAATCACCAAGAAGGACCGCCCACTCATTCATCGTCATTCTGGCGAGAAAGAACAGATCCTCACACACGATCGTGCCAAGAACCGTCTTCTAGACCCCCGCGACCCCTTTCTCAGAGAAGTGGGAATTTCAGATAAAGATGGTGTTGTTAAGCCGTCGCGTCAGGACAAGTATCGACAGGTTGAGGAATTTCTTCGATTGCTCGCCCCCACACTTAAGAGTGCGATTGAAGCAGGGCATGTGCCAATACCTTCCAAGAAATCACCTCTAGTAATTGTTGATCTTGGTTGTGGGAATGCTTATCTCACTTTTGCGGTTCACCAATATCTAAGAAGCATCGGCATTGACGTTGAAATGGTCGGAATTGATATCCGCTCCGAATCACGACGACGTAACGAAGAGATTTCCTCGAAGTTGGGAATAAACTCGTCAATACATTTTCGCGCTGAAGAAATATCGAATGCGAGTATTGATCGAGTCGACGTTGTAATGGGACTTCATGCGTGCGACACCGCCACTGATGATGCGATTGCATGGGCGGTCGAACGCGATGCCAAATTGCTTTTCATCGCGCCTTGTTGTCATCATGATTTGCAGACCCAATTGGTGGAGACTCCCGATCCCTGGCAGATAATTGCCAGGCACGGACTTTTGAAGGAGAGATTCGCGGATTTACTCACAGATGCACTCCGAGCGCACATTCTCAAGCTTGTTGGCTACAGAACCGAAGTGATCGAATTTGTCGGAGGAGAGCACACGCCACGAAATCTACTTATTCGCGCGGTGAAAACTGGCGCTGCGCCTGATGAGAGTGATCGATTCAGGTATCAAGAGCTGATATCACTATGGAAAATCAAGCCGGCGCTTGCGACCAGATTGCTAGATGATGAGTGAGGAAGCCGCTTCACTTGAGCGCATCCTGATTGTCGAGAATTCATTCCGCGTAGGCATCGCACTATTAATTGCCAGAATTTTTCGAAATGAAGATTTTCCTAATCTCATCACACTCGTTATTGACTCAGATGAAGTCGCTACAGCGCTGGAAAGTTTCCAGCCTGACGTTGTAGTGCTCGATGTTGATTCGCTCAGACATCTCGACGCCCTCAATGTTGCGGTCGAAATTCGAGCTATTAGACCAGGGCAGGTAATTATTTTTGGATCCGACCACCCAAACCCAGTTCTCGTGAAGGAAGGCATGATTGCTGCGGTCTGGTCGCGTGCCTATTGGCTCAACGAACCTTCGAAAAATCCAGGGGTCGTCCTCCAAGAAATAAGGAGAGCTTTTAAGGGTGGTAAATCCTTGAATCCGCTCGTTCTTGAGACTGCTTTTACGCAATCACGTCACGTGGGTCGACTCACGCCGCAGCAGCATCGTGTTATGCGCCTTATGTCCAATGGCGGGAGTAACTCAGCGATCGCTAAAGAGTGCGGGATTACGGTTAAAGCTGTGGAGCGGACCATTTCTACGGCCTCTCGATTACTGGACGTAACCCCCTCGACTAAAGAAACCAATCATCGAGTAAATGCTGCCATGAGATATCGGCAGAGCATGCTTTTCGCAGATCCCACTGACACCTGGTGATGGATCAGTCACTTATGGCGGGGGTTATCCCCCCACGTGCCCGTAAGTGTTTCCCGCATCCTGCCCTTAGACTTAGCGCAAACCGTTCTCCCCGGAGCGGTCTAAGGAGCCATGAAAAAAATAACGGCGCCCATCGAGAGAGCGGACTTTCGGCTGCCGAAAATCAAATTAGCACTGTTTTTGGCTCTTATTTTGGCCTTCACAGGAGTACCTGGAATTGGTGCGCAAGCCGCCGTAAATGAATCGTTCATTACTTCCTTAGGTTTAGCAGGTCCAGTAGTTTCGGCAAAGAGTTCTGGTGGTTTCTCGAGCGGCTTAAAGCCACCTATTTTCGTTGACAATAAGAGCGGCACTGTCATTGCACCTTCCCCTTCAAAATCTCCAACATCGATTAAGGGCCCCCTCACCGGGGCTGGATCGGGCTCCAGTTCGGGATCTTCTGGATCTAAGGGATCGACTGGTCTTTCTGGGAGTAATTCGGGCGGCGGCGCCACTGCTATTTCAAATGCCGTGGCAGGAATCACGGGAACTGCAGTTGTCGTCGGCGCACGAGGAGCAGCGGGAGCAGCAGGGACACAAGGTTTACAGGGCGATGTCGGTCCCGCTGGTCCACAAGGGCCGGCAGGTCCGGTGGGTCCAATTGTTGCGACGGGTGCACA
>JACPZY010000058.1 GCA_016195215.1 Actinomycetota bacterium
ATCGCCGGTGGGTTGCATATATTTAGTAATTAAAAAGTTTTGCCGTCAATCACAAATCTATATTTGACATCGCTGGCAACAGTCCGCTCATAGGCAACGTTCACGTAATCTGACTTTATCACCTCCACATCGCTGACAATATTATGGAGCCCGCAGAAATTGAGCATCTCTTGCATCTCTGGAATCCCCCCAATTTGAGAACCTGCCAGCGAGCGACGATCTCCGATAAGAGCGCCAGCGTTGACCGAGTAAGGTTTTCCGGGAAGTCCAATCACCACGAGTGTGCCATCCAAAGTGAGCAAGTTGAGGTAGGCGTTGATATCCAACTCAGCAGAGACTGTGTTAAGAATGAGATCGAACTGCTTTGTATACTGCTTCAACTTGGCTATATCTTTCGTGAGAATGAAGCGGTCTGCTCCCATCTTTAGAGCGTCACTCTCTTTTCCAGATGAATGCGAAAATACAGTTACGTGGGCGCCGAGAGCTTTTGCGAACTTGACACCCATGTGTCCCAATCCTCCCAGTCCGATAACTCCGACACGCATTCCGGGTTGAGCGCCCCAGTGTTTCAAGGGAGAGTAGAGAGTGATTCCAGCGCAGAGCAGCGGAGCTACCCCTGCAAGTTCTAGATTCTCGGGAACGTGCACTGCATAGTCGGCGTCTATAACAAAGTTATTGCAGTACCCACCCATGGCAATCGACACCCCATCTCGTTCATAGGTGTTGTAGGTCCCTGTCATCCCGTTTTCGCAGTACTGCTCGAGTCCCCTGAGGCAGTTCCTACATGTGCGGCATGAGTCGATGAAAACGCCCACGCCGATCCGTTGACCAATCGAAAAATTCGTGACATGTGGTCCTATTTCACGGACAATCCCCACAATTTCATGTCCCGGAACCATGGGGTAGAGCGAGGGCCCCCACTCCTCCCGGGCTTGATGAATGTCAGAATGACAGATGCCGGCATAGGAAATATCCAGAGCGACATCGTTCGGGCGCAAATCGCGACGGTCAAACTCGTATCTCTCAAAGAGAGCTTTACTGTTCATTACTGCCAGGCCACGGGATTTCATTTCTGCCTTTCGGTTGAGGACTTCATTCCACTAATCTCTAAAGGGAAGCGGATACGTTGATGTATGCGACGCGCGAGAAGCGCGTGCGGTGACCTGGCGCATGTGGTGGCGCCTACAGAGTACTTCGTAACTCACCTCTTGCTCGGGATTTACATCCCCGACAACCACTTGCTCTCCTTCAGTAATCATTACCCCGCCCTGCGTTCGAGCATTATGCGTCGCGCGGGCACCGCACCAGCAGAGGGCTTCAACTTGTAGAGTATTGACGCGGTCGGCTAACTCAACGAGCCTCGCCGATCCAGGGAATAGGGAAGTACGGAAATCGGTAAGAATTCCGAATGCATAAACATCAATACCTAGTCCGTCTACAATTTTAGCCAATTGCTCTATCTGTTCGCGTTGATAAAATTGCGCCTCATCGCAGATAACGAAATCGATTCGAGATCCCATAGAAAGTTGATCGACGACAAATTTATGAAGGTCAATCTCCGGAGTTACCTCTATTGCCTGGCGTTGTAATCCGAGCCTAGATGAGATCAATCCCGCCCCGGCACGATCCTTGCTTGTGAATATAACGCCGGTACGGCCGCGACTCTGATGATTATGGGCAGTTTGCAAGGCGAGAGTTGATTTACCGCTATCCATCGTTCCGCAGTAATACACAAGTTCGGCCACGCAGAGCATCCTGCCACAGAGTCAACGCAGGCTACCAATGACCCCAGCTGACTTGAGAACTTTCGTCAGAATAGGTTCGAGGTGGAGCGCAAAGTCGACACTCATGTGTGTGGAATCGCGATAGACCACCAACCCGTCCCGAATTGCAGGGCAATTCTGAGTGCAGAACCAGTTGGTGGGGTCTATCACCAGTGTAGATGCTGGCAGATTTGTCGGAGGTCTTGTCTGTGGCCGGCTCGTCGCACATTTATCGGCTGATTTCTGAGAGAGACATGAGGGAATATCCCTATTGGGCCAAGGCGTATCTTCTATGAGAACCGAATATGTTACGAGGGTTTGAAGCTTATTCTCTGTAAGGAGAATTCCATTTTCCCACCACGTGATTCGATCCGAGAGAGTTTGCGGTGGTGAATAGTGATCAAAGTTAGATGTAAAAACTGCCCA
>JACPZY010000059.1 GCA_016195215.1 Actinomycetota bacterium
ATGAGAATGTACCGACGAGGGGAAATGCCCCAGGCATCGTTACTTTATGCCAATACTTGATCCAGAGGCATCGTTTACAAGTGGAGAGACCGAAGGTGAGGTCGGAAGGGGAGATGTTCTCCCGTGCAGGGATCGCAGGTTTTCTCATGTGGGTATTCTGCCTAATTACGGTGACAAATATCTTCTTTCAATGGATTCGATAGGACCAGATGGCCAGGAGAAGGACTGGCACGGCAGCAAGGGCGCAGAGCCATCCGAAACTGAGGAGAGCGATAGTGATCCCTGCCATGCCTCCGCCAATTGCTCAAGTCAAGTTCATGACGAAATCAGATGCGCCTTGAGATGATGCGGCTATCCGATCCTCCACTGACTCTGACAGGAGAGCCGAACCTGCGATAAGAGTGCACGACCAGCCGACGCCCAGGAGGAAGAGCCCAACACCAAGTGTGATCGTGCTATCTCCTGCGGAATTTCCGGCAATAAGGGCGGCTAGAAGTAAGATCCCCAATCCGACTTGAATCACCCGCTTTCGACCAACCTTGTCACTTAGGTACCCAACGACTGGGGAGAGGAGATACATCCCCGCGATGTGCATACTGATGACAATCCCAATCACCGTGAGAGTTACGTCGACGTGAGCCATGTGAATTGGCGTCATCACCATTATCGAAACCATGGCGAGATGTCCCACTGCAATTGAGATGACGGCGAAGAGTGCCATCGGATTATGCGCTATCTCCTTTAATGTGGAGACAGGGGAGGACCGCGCGATCAATTCACCGCTCTTGCCTGAGAGATCTCGTGAGATGAGATAGGGATCTGGGCGAAGGAAATAGAAAATGAGCAGTGAAGAGATCGTAAGAGTTGTAATAGCCAAGATGTAGGGACCGACAAGTTTCGGCAATCCAAAAATGTCGGAAATTCTGCCAGCTGGCTCAATTAAATTCGGACCCGATACCGCGCCGATAGTCGAGCCCCATACGACGATGGAGAGCGAGCGAGATCTGGAAGCCGGGGAGGCGAGATCAACTGCGGCAAAGCGTGCTTGGTACCCTGCTGCGGATGCCGCCCCGAGAAGGAATGTTCCAAGAAGTAGGACTCCGATATTTCGCGTCGTTCCTCCCACTACCGCCAGGAACGCTCCACATATCCCGATGATGTAACCAGCGGAAAGGGATCGTCTTCGACCGCCCCGCTCTGTCAATTTTGAAAGTGGAAGAGCCATTGCAGCAGCTCCTAATACCGCTCCCGTCTGGGCAAGCCCCGCGAGTGAATCGGATTTAGTTATAGAGGTAACAAGAAGAGAACCTGCTGCCCCCGTGCCTGCAACGCCAATGCCGCTCAACACTTGCGAGAGAGTTAAGACCTTAACGACACGCTTCTCTAAAAGTGCTTGAGATATCTGGTTCATGAGAATGAGTGAAGGATGGCAGCGATAATGACGAGGATTCCAAGAAGAATCATGACGCCACCACCAATGCTGCGAAGTTGTATGAGACGACTGGGATCGGTCGCTAGCCACTGTCTCGCCGTTCCTGCCAGTAAACCCCAGCTTCCATCCGATATCAGAGCCAGAATGGCAAAGAGGGTTCCGAGGAGGAGAAGTTGGTAGTTGATATGTCCGCGTTCCCGATCGATGAATTGTGGCAAGACTGCCGCAAAGAAGACCAATGTTTTCGGATTGAGTATCCCTACCCAGAACCCATCACGCAGGGAAGTAAATGGAGCAGGTTGCATGCCACTCTTCTGAGCCATATCCGCGGCGTGGATCTTTCGATGTCTAATGGCGTCCACTCCTAAATACAGCAGGTAAGTTCCCCCACCCCATTGGATGACCGAGTAAGCGAGTTTTGAGTTCTGCAGTACTGGACCGAGTCCTAGAGCAACAAAGACCGATAGCACATAAGCACCCGCAACATTACCGATAACGGTAAAGAGCGCAGTCTTGCGCCCCCAGGCAATCGCGCGCGCAATGACAAAGAGCACACTTGGACCTGGCGCAATGATAATGAGAATCGACGCGAGCAGATATTCCCAAATTCGCGTCGGCACGATCATCTCTTCATCGTACAACGCTCCCTTTGCTCCACGCTGGATAAAATCGGCGATTAAAAGAAAGAGCGCAATCGCCTTATTTCATCCAGCCCTTCGCATTCGGACCGTGCGTCCGATGAAAAGTGTAGAAGTCAAGAGGAAGGCGATTGCGCTCTTTCTTTTAATCGCCGGTCTTTCCCCTCTCACTTTCTGAAGTGAGTGAAACTAAGCGGCGGAGGTGCCTCGAGACTTAGCGATTGAATTGAGGACTCGGTATCCAACGACAGCAACGAGAGTTGCGTTGATGATGCCGTTAAATGTGTAATTACCGCGACTCCATGACATGTCGGATATTCCGATAATCAGTGCAGATGCCGCTATTATTAGATTGGTTGAATCTGCAAAGTTAACTCTGCCTTCAATCCAGATACGGGCGCCAAGCACACCAATCATTCCGAAGAGAGCGACACCAACACCACCAAGTGCACCAACTGGTGTTGCACTAAGAACGGCGCCGAACTTCGGTGAGAGCGAGAGAACGATTGCTCCCAAGCCAGCAATCCAATAAGCCGCTGTTGAGTAAACACGCGTTGCTGCCATGACACCTATGTTCTCTGCGTATGTGGTCGTACCGGACCCACCACCGGCTCCTGCCAATGTTGTTGCAACGCCATCGGCAAAGAGGGCCATACCCATCTGGTCATCAAGATTCTTTCCGGTCATCGCAGCGACTGCTTTAACGTGTCCGACGTTCTCGGCAATGAGAACAAGAACAACAGGCAGGAAGAGGATTGCTGCGCTTACGTCAAATGTTGGGCTCGTGAAATGTGGAGCAGCAACCCACTTTGCCGCTTTGATTCCATCAGTATTGACATCACCATTGAGGAAAGCGACTAAGTAGCCAAGTACCAACCCCACAAAGATGCTGATTCGATTGAGGAATCCACGCGAGAAAGCCGAAACGAGACCGATTGCCGCCAGTGTGATAATTCCGATCATTGGTCCTTTAGTGAAATTTCCCTTTGCCGCACCTGCCAAGTTGAGGCCGATGACCATGACGATGGTGCCAGTAACAATGGGAGGCAGCATCCAGTTGATCCAACTGATACCGGCCGCGCGAACGATGAGGCCGATGATCGCCAGAATGATTCCTGTAACGACTACGCCACCGAGGGCAGAAGACATGCCACCCTTGGCGACGGCCGCTGCAATAGGTGCGAGAAACGCGAATGAAGATCCCAAGTAGCTCGGAACCCGATTTTTTGTGATCGTGAGGAAGAGCAAGGTGCCGATACCGGAGAAGAAGAGAGTGGTCGTTGGTGGCAGACCCGTGATGATTGGTACGAGGAAGGTGGCGCCAAACATTGCTGCAATGTGTTGGAGACCTACGCCGATTGTTCGAGGCCAACTAAGACGTTCATCGGTCGAAACAACTTCGCCAGCTCCGATTGTTTTGCCGGTGCCATGAACTTTCCAAGAGAGTAAGGACATCTGGACTTCCTTCCGCGGTGGTGGCCAAACGTGGATCACGTTGGGCAGTGTGGGGAAGGCGGTTTAAGGGTAGGGCGAGATCGTCACAGAATTGAGCGTAACCAGGCGCGCCACGCCGCCTATATGGGCGCGATTTGCTTCTACTGGATATATCCGGTTAAATATACATTCGATATATCGAATAGATATATCCACTTCAACGCTGGAGGAATGATGCGATCGAGATCTGAGTCCCTGGAGTTTGCCCTCCTAGGTCTTCTCTCGCAGAACGAACTCCACGGCTATGAACTTCGCAAACGTATGACAGCCATTTATGGACCCTTTCGAGCGCTCTCATTCTCGGTTCTTTACCCCCAACTCCGCAGGATGCTGGATGCCGGGCTGATCGAGGAGTCCTTCACCGAGGACGGGGGACTCTCCCGTCGCTCGCGAATTGTTTACCGACTCTCTGTCAAGGGCAGCGCGAGATTTGCCCAACTGACAGAGACAGTCAGTCCCGAAACGTGGGAGGACGAGGGTTTTGAGGTTCGTTTTGCCTTCTTCAGTCCAACCTCAAGGGTGAACCGGGTTCGCATTCTAGAAGGGCGACATCGGAGGTTGAAGGAGCGGGCCGAGATTCTCCGAAGTGAATTAGAAAAATCTCCCGTGGGTATTGATAAGTACTTAGAAGAGTGGCGACGTCACTCTTTGGAATCCGCTGAGCGAGAGATCGCTTGGTTGGAAGACATGATAAAAACCGAAAGGAAATAGCGTGACCATCTCAACTGGAAATGGCTCAACTACTCTCGGAGATATCCGAGTTGCAATCATCGGCGTAGGTAACTGTGCCAACTCCCTCGTCCAAGGAGTCGTCTACTACAAAAACGCTCCAGTGGATAAGGAAATCCCGGGACTAATGCACGCCGTCGTAGGCGGCTATCACATTAGCAATGTGAAGTTTGTTGCCGCATTCGACGTTGATGCGAAGAAGGTAGGGCTAGATCTGGCGGATGCTATCTGGGCAAGTGAGAACAACACCATCAAGTTCGCTGAGGTAGTAGAGACAGGCATTATCGTTCAACGTGGTGTGACGCTAGATGGTCTCGGACGTTACTATCGTGAAACGATCACGGAGTCCGATGCTCCACCGGTTGATGTGGTTCAGGTCCTTAAGGACGCCGCAGTAGATGTTCTTATCTGCTACTTGCCAGTTGGATCAGAAGAGGCGGCCAAGTTCTACGCTCAATGTGCAATCGACGCCGGGTGTGCTTTCGTTAACGCCCTTCCTGTCTTTATCGCCTCAGATCCAGTCTGGGCAGATAAGTTTGTAAAAGCCGGTCTTCCCATTATCGGTGATGACATTAAGAGCCAAGTGGGCGCGACCATTACGCACCGCATTATGGCAAAATTATTTCAAGATAGGGGCGTTCACCTTGATCGCACCTACCAACTTAATGTCGGTGGAAATATGGACTTCAAAAATATGTTAGAACGCGATCGTCTTGAGTCTAAAAAGATCTCCAAAACCAATTCCGTGACCTCGCAATTGGAGCACGATTTGGGAGCTCGCAATGTTCACATCGGACCTTCGGATTACATTCCCTGGCTCGATGATCGCAAGTGGGCGTATGTTCGCCTGGAAGGTCGCGCCTTTGGTGACGTGCCTCTTAATCTCGAATACAAGCTCGAAGTATGGGATTCACCTAACTCCGCCGGTGTAATTATCGATGCTCTTCGTTGCGCAAAGATTGGCCTGGACCGGGGGATTGGTGGTCCACTTCTCTCGCCAGCAAGTTACTTTATGAAAACTCCACCCATCCAGTACACAGATGATCAGGCGCAGGTCCGTACTGAAGAATTTATTGCGGGAACGGTTGAACGGTAAAAGGTTTGGCCTAAATCGAAATTAAAAAACACCCCCCGAATAAATCGGGGGGTGTTTTTCTTCACCCTCACGGAGAGTAGAGGGCTAGATCGTCGCCTCTGCGGGAGTGCGACGAAGATGAACCCACCCTGCGATTGAGAGAATTAGAAGGAGTATTCCTCCAATAAGTGTTGTAAGTGCCGCGATCTTTGCTATCTGCCCCAACTGCCAGAAGGCATATGCAGTCAGCAGTGTGCTGCGAAGCATGGTGCCCTTGAAGACAGTCTCAACGGTAGCGGCCGCGGAAGCAGCCTTTGCCTTGAGATCTGCATTTGTTGGATCGGCGGCTAGTGCCGCCTGCGCTGCCCGGTTAGCGCCAGAGGCTGCGGCATAGGGTGGCAATCCAACCAGGTGGAAGCCAAGATAGTGGTCGGCATACATCTGAGCTTGCTTCCCGGTAGTCATGAGCTTCTCTCCATTGGCCTTGAAGAATGCTGTTACATCGGCGCTTTCCTTTGCATTCTTAGTCTCAGAAGGAATGACGATTGATTGAGCCTCTAGTTGGCTCTTGACTTGGTCGTCGGCAAAGGTATATCCCCAGTTGAGAAGTCCAGCTGCAATGAAAAGAAATACTGAGAGACCGACACCTACCATGGTGAGGATCTTGTCAAAAGTTCGACGTTTCATGATTATCTCTCCTCGAATGTTCACTATTGTTAGGAACATTCCAAAGAATACTCAGATTGCAAGCGACGTCTGGAAAGAAGCGAGTGTTAGCGCTCGGTAATATGTGATAAATGTTAATGAGTTATTTCAATCACCTGCAGTTAGGCACGTCACAAATAGTGTGATTCCTTGTCTATTGGATCACATGATATCTATTAAAAAGTTATGTACGTGTGGTTATTACACATGTCGCGAGCAGATCATGCGACCATCGGGACCGACTTCCATGTGTTGGCAAGCAATTCCTAATTGCTCGAACGCTCTGTCGCCGTAATGTGTTCGATATGCAAGCGCAAGAAGAACTCGTAGATTTGTATCGCCATCGGATTTAATACCAAAAGTTTTTGCTGTGCGACTTACTGTATTTTCAACTACTTTTTCGGTATGGGAGGTCTCATGGGCTATTGCCGCATTGGACTTCCCTTCACAGAGGAGATCCATTACCAACCGCTCAAACGGCGTTAATTCTCTCGATGAGATAGTGATATCGGCTGTCATTGGAAGTAACCTTGCCTCTCCGAAGACTAGAGTGCAATTCTCCTACATTCTTTTCAGTAATTCCACCATAGGATTGCCAGATGGATGAAATTCTTGCAAGTCAGGCCGACGGAGTCCTTATTCTTAGGCTCAATCGACCCGCAAAGATGAATGCAATTACCACGGGGATGTACGTTCAACTCCGTCGCCACCTGAAGGAAGCCGCCGATGATTTTGCTATTCGGTGCGTTCTCATCCGAGGTGAGGGCGCAAACTTTACTGCGGGGAACGATATCAACGACTTTATGGCAGACTCGCTTGAAGTTGAAGAATCGGATGGGTTCAATTTTCTTGTTGAACTGCATAACTTTCCGAAACCGATTGTCACGATTGTGCAAGGAAGGGCGATCGGGATCGGGACGACAATGCTGTTGCACTGCGATGTTGTAGTAGCGGATCCGACTGCAGTTTTTTCGATGCCATTTGTCTCGTTGGGCTTGGTGCCGGAGGCGGGTTCCAGTTATCTATTTCCACAGTTGGTCGGATATCAGAGGGCTTCCCGAATATTTCTTACGGGCGATAGTTTTACGGCGCACGAAGCGCTGCAGATGGGACTCGTGTCATCCGTATCTGAGAATGCCGCAATTGAGGGTTACGAACTGGCGACCAGGATTGCGAAACAGCCTCCTGCGGCTGTATTAAATACCAAGGCACTTTTGAAGAGTCGCAACCATGACGCGGTATCGATGGTTATGGGTGCTGAAGCCCAACTTTTCACTATGGCACTTCAATCCGAAGAGGCAGCACAAGCATTTATGGAATTCATGAAAAGGAGAGAGAATAAATGAGTCTTGCGGGGAAGAGGATATTCATTACCGGCGGTTCCCGAGGTATCGGTCTGGCAATCGCGCTGCGAGCAGCGCAAGACGGAGCCAAGATTGCAATCGCGGCGAAGACGGTCGAACCGAATTCTAAGTTGCCAGGCACCATATACACCGCGGCGGAGGAAATACGTGCCGCGGCCGGAGAGGCGCTTCCCATCCAGTGCGACCTCCGCGATGAAGCACAAATTGTCCATGCCGTCCAGTTGGCTGCAGAGACTTTTGGCGGCATCGATATCCTCATAAACAACGCAAGTGCAATTAATTTGACCCGGACAGAAGAAACGCCTGCGAGACGATTTGACTTGATGTTTGATGTAAACGTACGAGGTACGTTTTTGACTTCGCAAGCTGCTATTCCGTATCTCCGCGATTCCGGAAAGGCTGGCCGAAATCCGCACATTCTCAATCTTTCACCGCCATTATCAATGAAGCCAAAATGGTTTAAAAGCAACCTCGCATACACGATGGCGAAATATGGAATGAGCATGTGCGTTCTAGGGATGGCTGAAGAATTCCGAAGAGACTCGATTGCCGTTAATGCGCTCTGGCCGCGGACGGCAATAGATACGGCAGCCCTTGCAATGATCCCGGGAGTGGACCTAGCAACGTGTCGCAAGCCTGAGATCTTGGCCGATGCTGCCTACGAGATTCTCAACCGGCCGTCCTCTGAGTGCTCTGGCAACTTCTTCATTGACGATGAGGTACTGGCATCTATTGGTCTGACAGATTTGGATAAGTACTCAGTGGTTCCAGGCACGACCGATTTTCTCACTGACTTCTTCTTGGATTAGAATTAACCCTTCACTCCACAATTTCGATAA
>JACPZY010000053.1 GCA_016195215.1 Actinomycetota bacterium
GCCCGTAAAATGCCGCGCCGCCCTCATCAAGGACTAAATCCAGATTCTGGCGCATTGCAGATTGGCGAAGAGTTTCCGTTGCACGTTCCCATTCAGAATCGTCGCCAACAGACTTATCAGAATTTCGAGTTGAAAGCTCCAGGTAGAAATCACTTAAGCCGTAATCTCTCAAAAGATTGAGAACAAAAGTCAGAAGACTATCGAGCTCATCTGGCATCTGATCCACAGTGCAATAAATATGCGCGTCATCTTGAGTAAATCCACGTGCTCGAGTAATCCCTTGCAGAACTCCCGATTTCTCATACCGGTAAACAGTTCCAAATTCGAAAAGACGGAGAGGAAGTTCTCGATATGAGCGTTGCCGAGAATTAAAAATCAAGTTGTGGAAGGGGCAGTTCATCGGCTTCATGTAGTACTGCTGACCAGCACGCTTCACTGTGCCATCGGCATGGAGTTCTTCGTCCAGAATCATAGGTGGGTACATGCTCTCCGAATACCAATCTAGGTGGCCAGATTTTTCAAAGAGCGCGGATTTCGTCAGATGTGGGGTGTAAACAAATTCGTATCCTTCTTTTTCGTGACGCCTCCTGGAGTAATCCTCCATCTCTCGACGGATGATTCCGCCTTTTGGATGGAAGACCGCAAGACCAGATCCGATCTCCTCTGGAAATGAGAAGAGGTCTAACTCAGCGCCAAGGCGACGATGATCGCGCTTCTCAGCCTCAATCAAGAATGCGAGGTAGTTATCCAAATCCACCTGTGTGGCCCAAGCCGTGCCATAAATTCTCTGAAGCATTGGGTTCTTCTCAGAACCACGCCAATAGGCTCCAGAACTTCGCATCAACTTAAATGCTGGAATCAATTTAGTTGAGGGCAGGTGAGGTCCTCGGCATAAATCACTCCAAACCGGAGAGCCATCTCGTCCCAAGTTGTCGTAGATCGTGAGTTCTGCTCCCCCGACCTCTACACTTGATTCATCACCTGCATCCGATTTTAGTCCCACGAGTTCGCATTTGAAGGGCTCGTGGGCAAGTTCGCGTAACGCGTCCTTCTCGTTGATCACGCGTCGGCGGAATCGCTGCCCCTCTTTGATGATTTTCCGCATTGTAGTTTCAAGAGAGAGAAGGGCTTCGGGGGTAAAGGGCTTCTCTGGATCGAAGTCATAATAGAAACCATCGGTGATTGGTGGACCAATTCCCAGGCGAGTGCCGGGGAAAACCTGCTGAACCGCTTGGGCAAGTACGTGCGCTGTTGAATGCCGTAAAACCTTAAGACCCTCCGGAGAAGAAATCGATATGCCATCTACTTGGTCACCGTCGTGCAGTTCGCTCCATAAATCACGAAGTTCACCATTGATCCGACAGAGAACAATCTCCTTGTGATCAGCGAAGAGATGGGTTGGACGTTGGTCATCCGTGACAGAGACGCTCCGGCCTTCTACGGATATTCCAATGTACGACATGCAAAAGAGTCTACCTAATGGCGGGCTCCTGAGGCATTCGTGTTCGAAATTGACCTCAAGGGTCAATATTTTCCATCATGCGTTGAGCGAATTCCTCGGCCAATCTCATGTCGATTTCCAAGTGGCGATCTTTCAACGTAGCAACCGGCTGCAAAATCTTCAGACTCGATAATAGGAAGATTGCTTCTACCCGGTCCAATTCCTCATGCAATATTGCCCGATCTCCAATCGAAAACCATTCGAGGGCTAACTCTCGTGTAATCCCAGGAAGGCACCCAGAGGCAAGGTCCGGGGTTACCCACTGCCCATCGATTCGGATTAGGAGATTTGCAACCGAACTCTCACAGAGCTCATTCTTGAAGTTGAGACGAATTCCATCGTCAAATCCATCAGAGCGAGCCAAATCAAGGCAGTGCACATTCTCAGTGAAAGGCAGGGATTTGATACCACTTAACGGTGAATTTTCATCTACAACATTATCTCCAGGATTTCCAAAGACCCCAAGGCCTGAGACATACACAATGAATTTGGCTATGTCTTTTACAAGACTAAATAAATTTACAGTACC
>JACPZY010000095.1 GCA_016195215.1 Actinomycetota bacterium
ACGATCCGGAGAGTTCATACTTTAGCTTTTCGGGTTTTCCGATTCCGCTCTGCGGGTCAGTCAGAATTGACCCGCAGAGCGGCATTGATCTTTTGAATGATTTCTGGGTTGGTCTCTTCCCAGTAAGCAAGGTCTTCCCGGGCCGTGGCTGTCAGGAGTATCTTTCGGAGAGGCGTTTTCCGGGACATTAGGCGGGAGTCTTCTTCCCTTGAGAGGCTTTCGTAATTGGAAGTTCATACTCATAGAGGTTGCCCACTAGGACTTCAGCCTGGCTTCTCGCCAGGCGCTCCCGGTTAGTAGGCGTCCTGAGCAAGTACATCGTCTCGACCATCGACTCCCACTCGCTCTCAGAGACCAGGACGGCGTTGCCTTTCTTCGACGTAATAAATATGGGCGTGCTGTCGTTGTTGACCTCTGCGATCAATGGAAAAAGTTGTGCAAGAGCTTCCGAGGCGGTGATGACCATGAAGAACCCCTTTCCCGAATCAAGAGAGGAGTGTCACACATGGTACGAGATTTCGTACCACTCTACACATAGGAATCATCTCTGGTAATTGCATTGGAACTGAGTGCGCCCAAGGGATGAAACTGGGCGCTGGGAATCGGTCATTAGCTTCAAATAGATCCTTCACACAAACGTCCTTGTGCGAGTATTCACCTATGAACTCCAAGAAGCCTTCTAGTCACTTGGTGAAGGGCGAAATTGTATGAGAGCCTTCAGAATTCGGATGGCCGAGGATTTCGATCTGGAGGAAATTCTAAATTTAGCAAATGGCAAACGGCTTGAATATGAGACCTACCAGCCTGTCTTTTGGCGAGTAGCACCAGACGCGAAAGCCCAACAGAGAACCTACATAGCCGACCAAATTGCAGATGAGAAAGTAATTACTCTCGTGGCAACCTCGGAGAGCAAATTGGTTGGTTTTGTCATTGGTCGGCTAGTTCCAGCACCTCCCGTTTACAACCCAGGCGGTTTAACTTGTTCGATAGACGATTTTGTCGTCAGGAGGAACGATCTGTGGGAAACCATCGGTGCAGATCTACTTGATCAAGTTCGAAAAGTTGCTATCTCGAAAGGTGCAGTCCAAGTAGTGGTGGTTTGCGGTCACTTTGACGAGCCAAAGCGAAAAGCGCTTGAGAAATCATCTTTAACTATCGCATCAGAATGGTGGGTTGCTCCACTAGATACCCAGTCGCGTTAGTTTCCTGGTGGAAGAGTATTATGAGTTGAAATTACGGAAGGAAGAGAGATGATCACACGAAAGAAGCCAGCAAAAAGCTGCGGGCAAATTGCTTAGTGACAAAAAATAGTGTGCTGCCAGCGTGGTTGCGAACTGTGGCTACCAGCCTAAAAGTAGGCCTCTTCTCGATTCACCAAACAGATTTAAAGAGCATCTATATCCATGGCTCAATTGCATTCGGTCACTTTGTCGAAGGCTCGAGTGATCTAGATATTCTCGTCGTCGTTGAATGTGACAGATCAGATCCTTCGACTGTGAAGGTGGTGTTCGAGTCACTTAGCCTGCCAAAGTACATCTCAGGCATAGAACTCACTACCGTTTCTGTTCACGACCTCAAATCCGATTTACTACTGAAACCATTTCGCTACCATGTAAACGCCACCGCCAGTGGTGTCCGCTACGTGTCAGGAGAGAAGCACGCTGGGGATGCAGACTTGGTGTTGCATTACGAAGTTGCGCGCACAGTTGGTATTCCGATTCTTGGACCTGCAGCAAGTGACGTCTTCCTTCCCCAAGTTCGAAAGGTTGTTTTAGAAGCACTCGCATCTGAACTTGAATGGGCTCTTCAAAATGAGGACTGGCCCTACGCAGTACTGAATGCTTCGCGCGCCCAGTTATATATTCAAGAGGGGCGTATGTGTTCGAAACTTGACGGCTGGCTGTGGGCAAGGGGCTCCAGGGAGGACGCAAAATACCTGGATGCAGCATTAGTGGCCTACCTATCGCCACGAGATACACACGGCTCTCCACCAGTGGAGTTGCCAGGCTACCCACAATGGGCGCTCACCTATGTGGAAGATATTGCCCATCAGATCCGTGAAGCAATTAATTTAGTGTAGTGAGCAACGGATTCTCCCATGCTGGCGTGATGCACAATGAGAGTCAATCATTCTGCTCGCTTAGAAAACGTAAGAAAGCAGTAGATTGTGAAGATGAGTTCAGAAATCGAAATCGTCAATGCCCTTGACCCCAAATGCCAAGTGCTTGAGGCGCTCGGCTATGCGATTGTCGGAGAATCGTGGGGAGCGCATCTACAGTTAACCGAACCGATCGACTTGAGGAGATACTCAGAGAAGATTTCTAAGTTGCAAACATTGGGATATCGAATGGAATCCCTTCCTGTCGGCACTGCCCAACAGGTATTAGAACTCGAACTGATCAATAATCCTGATTACCCCTACACGCCAGCAACTGCGCACGCTCCGCCGACGTATGAGGGCACTATGGCTCTTTGGAAATCTGGTAATTGGATCGTTGGGGCATTTAAAGATGATCAATTGGTTGGAGTTGTAGTTGCATCCAAAGGAGCGACAGAAGTAAATATAGATTTTGGAAGTGTGAGAAGAGAACACAGAGGATTGGGTGTGGGATCGGCAATTGCGTCCCTCGCGATAATTACGAATGCCAACCTTGGGGAGCGCTTTTTTTCAACTGGGGGTGCAATAGTGAATGAAGCAAGTCAGGCAACAGTGAATAGTCTGGGCTTTGTCGTTGATGAAAAATGGCGCAGCTACGAAAGGCTAAGCTAGGAATTCCTCAGACCCACTCCTAGTTCGGAGTTTCGGGCTCAACGTGTGGGCGCGCCGGCCCGGCTGCTGCTTGGTGCGACTCCGGCCAACTCCTCCAGCAGCGTGCCATCGCGTCGCGGAACCCTCTCGGTCAGTGAAATTTCAGTCCGAGTTCGAACAACGCCTCCCAGATCCAAGATCGCCTGGATGACCGCCTCGAGATCCCGGTTATCGCGTGCTACAACCCGACAGAGCACATCGGCATCACCGGTCACCGAGTGGGCTTCAACGACTTGGGCCAGAGTTGCCAGGTCCCTGGTGAACGACCCGAGACTCCCCTGTTGCAACTGAATGTGCACAAAGGCAAGAACCGGAAATCCCAGGGCCGCGTGACTGAGTTGGGGTGCGTAATCTCCAATTACCCCCTGCGCTGTCAATCGATCGAGCCTGGCCTGCACTGTTCCGCGAGCGAGTCCGAGTGTGCGGGCGTAATCGCGGACGCCCGCGCGGGGCCTTTGAAGCAGTTCGCCCAAGATGGCGCAGTCGATCTGGTCAAGTGCCATGATTTCACCTCTCTTTGAATGTGAATTCTGACATTAAATAGACCAATGGTCTAGCATATTCGGCCACTCTTGTACCTATGGGACACCGATAGTTAGGCTCGTCACATCTAGTTTTAGTAAGTCTCACCCTCATTCCGACTCGGAGGCGCGATGGACCCGTTCGATTCCCTCATTCAACTCCTTGATTGCAATGGCTCCCTTGTCGAGGACTCGCATTACCACTCCACATTGGATGGCCCTGCCCTGCTCGCTCTCTACCGGGACATGGTCTTGGTTCGACAACTCGATGTGCAGGCGACAGCCCTGCAAAGACAGGGGGAACTCAGCCTCTGGGCACCACTACTCGGTCAGGAAGCCGCACAGATCGGTTCTGGTCGAGCACTGCAAGCACAGGACTACGCCTTCACGACTTATCGGGAGCATGGGGTGGCCTGGTGTCGCGGGGTAGACCCGGTTGAGATGCTCCGATTCTGGCGGGGAACCATGCATCAGTCATGGGATGCAAACCTGCACCGCCTTTATGGCTATCAAGTCATCATCGGGGCACATGCATTGCACGCCACCGGGTATGCGATGGGCGCTCAGTACGCGGGCCGAGTAGGCACCGGTGAGGCAGGCCGAGACCAGGCGGTCGTGGCCTACTTTGGTGATGGCGCAATGAGCGAAGGCGACGTCAACGAAGCCTTCGTCTTCGCCACCGCCTACCAAGCTCCCGTGGTCTTCTTCTGCCAGAACAATCAGTGGGCCATTTCCGAGCCGACGAAGCGACAGAGCCGAGTGCCGCTTGCACAGCGAGCGGATGGATTCGGTCTTCCCGGCATACGCGTCGATGGAAACGACGTAATCGCGGTTCATGCAGTGACAGTAGAGGCGCTCAATCGTGCTCGGTCCGGCCAAGGTCCGACCCTGATCGAAGCCGTCACTTATCGAATGGGTGCCCATACGACATCGGATGACCCCACGAAATATCGGGATAGCGCCGACGACGAGCTCTGGCGTGGTCGCGATCCGATCGAGCGCCTCCGGATTTATTTGCGAGCAGAAGGAGTTCTCAACGACGACCTGGAGTCCGAACTGGCCCATGAGGGAGTATCCCTTGCCGACCGGATGCGCGAGAGTTGTCGAGAATTACCTGATCCGCACCCCTTGTCGATCTTCGATCACGTCTACGCAGGAGCTGATGCTCGGATCGATGAGCAGCGACGCGAGGTCGAGAGAATCCTCTCCGACGGGCAGGTGAGCTGAGATGGCTCAACTCACCATCGTTCAAGCCGTTAATCAAGGTCTGCGGCGCGCCCTGGAATCTGATTCGAAAGTACTGCTCATGGGTGAGGACATCGGCAAACTCGGCGGTGTCTTTCGAGCGACCGAGGGTCTGCAGAAAGATTTCGGCGAGGATCGTGTCATTGATTCTCCGCTGGCAGAGTCTGGGATCGTCGGCACTGCGATCGGTCTTGCTCTTTACGGGTATCGTCCGGTGATCGAGATCCAATTCGATGGCTTCGTCTATCCCGCCTTTGATCAGATCGTGGTCCAACTGGCTCGCATGCGATATCGCTCGGCCGGCGCCCTCTACCTTCCAATCACCATCAGGATGCCTTTTGGCGGGGGTATTGGATCAGTTGAGCATCACGGTGAATCGCCGGAGGCTTACTTTGCTTCCACTCCAGGATTACGAGTCGTGGCCTGCGCCGATTCAACTGATGCATACTGGATGATCCAGCAAGCCGTCGCCAGCGATGACCCTGTCATCTTTTTGGAGCCGAAGCGGCGCTACTATCAAAAAGGCGAGGTCGACATCAGCGCAGATCTTTCAACGGCGCTGCCGTTGCATCGCGCTAAGGTCCTGGTCGAAGGTTCGGAGTGCACGATCATCAGTTATGGTCCGACGGTTGCGACCGCTCTGCAGGCAGCTCGGCTCGCTGCCGCGGACGGCGTCAAACTTGAAGTGATCGACCTGCGCTCCCTAAGCCCGCTTGATATGCCCACACTTATAGAGTCGGTGAGAAAGACTGGCCGTGCCGTCGTGGTTCACGAGGCGTCGAGTAGCGGCGGGGTCGGCGGCGAGATCGGTCAGTGTTTGATGCAATCGTGCTTCTACAATTTGAAAGCTCCAGTCCTGCGCGTAACCGGGTACGACACCCCATACCCCCCGAGCCGAATTGAGGACGACTATCTGCCCGATGCCGACCGTATTCTGGATGCGGTCGAGAAGAGTATGAGTTATTAATATGACGCCAAATTCAGAATTCGAATTTCTGCTCCCTGATGTGGGTGAAGGATTGGAAGAAGCCGAGATCGTCCAATGGAAAGTTTCGGTCGGTCAGCAGATCGCAGTCAATCAGGTCATCGTCGAGATCGAGTCGGCAAAATCTCTGGTCGAGTTGCCCACCCCGTTCGCGGGCACGGTGCTCGAATTACTTGCGCAAGAAGGAGAGGTCGTACGTGTCGGAACTGCGATCATCCGAATCCAACGCACTGAGCCCGAGCAAGTCGCTGGTGTCGCATCGAGTTCTGAGAGAACAGAAATGCTGGTGGGCTCGGGGCCGCGGAGTGAAGAAGGAGAACGACGTCGGCGCAGACCGCGCAACTACGGAGTTGACGCCACATCAATGGTTGCACAAAACGTTAGCGCGCCAACTTCACCGACTCCCCTTAACAGCTCTGAGATCTTGGCTGCACCTCCGGTGCGCAAACTTGCTCGCGACCTTGGCGTAGATCTGACCAGTTTGGTTGGTACCGGCCTCAACGGCACAGTGACGCGCGAGAATGTGCTGGCTGCCGCCGATGAAGTGAGAAATAAGCCGACTCCAGCCGAGAAGACGGAGAATTCCAGAGAGACTCGGACTCCGATCCGAGGGGTGCGCCGAGCGATGGCCGAGGCCATGGTTGCCAGCGCTTTCACCGCGCCCCACGTCACCGAATTCGTAACAGTGGATGTGAGTGCATCGATGCACTTGCTTGAAAAACTTCGCACTCAGCCGGAGTTTGCCGGCGTTCGGCTCTCCCCTCTGACGCTGCTTGCGCGAGCTATGTGCATCGCGGCCCGTCAGACGCCACAAGTCAACAGTTTCTGGGACGCGAATTCGCAGGAGATAGTGACAAAGCATTATGTGAATCTCGGCATCGCAACTGCGACTGACCGCGGACTGTTAGTACCGAACGTAAAGAATGCAGACCAACTTAATCTGAAAGAACTAGCTCAGGCCATCGCTGTCGTGATCGAGGCGGCACGGGCAGGACAAACTGTGCCGGCGCAGATGACGGGTGGCACCATGTCCATCACCAACATCGGAGTGTTCGGTATCGACGCCGGAACCCCGATCTTGCCGCCAGGTGAGTCAGCGATCGTCGCTCTGGGTGCGGTGGTTGAACGTCCATGGGTAGCCGATGGCGAGATTGTGGTGCGATCGGTTACGACTCTGGCGTTATCCTTCGATCATCGCCTAGTTGACGGCGCCCAAGGTTCGAAATTTCTCGCCGATGTTGCGCAGATATTGCAGGATCCATCTCAACTCTTAGCGTAGGTCTGAAATTCCCTGGCCTACTTCTCGAGTTATGTTTCTAGTTCAAATAACGAGAGCGCGCCCGGACGGATAAAACTGGGCAAAGAAAAACCCGGCCCACTAGTGGCCGGGTGTGTACAGAAAGGGTACCACCACTGGCTACCAACACTATCGGTCACAGTTCCTTTTAAGTCACCAACCTTCTGCGTTCCCCGTGAATTGATAACTCCTTTTCTCTTCATTCCTCTCCTGTGTCATTCGATCGAAGCGGCGACGCTGTTGGCAAGATCCAGAATAGAAAGAAGTAGAAAATTCGCATTACTACAGCCGTCGAATCCATTGACTCAAGAATTGCTAACTTGGCCGTAACGGTTTTAAGTGTGCCCGAAGGGATGAAACTCGGTACTGGGAATCTCAACTCTTACTTTCTCAACGGAAAGATTCCTAAGAAGGAATTGCCGAAAGTTCGGTGTAGAAACACTAAAACCTCGAGATGTTCTCTCGAGGTTTTAGGTAGTAACTCAACAACAGAGTTTTTTGCGCTTCCGACGAAGTTCTTAAACTTTAGCACAAATCAGAATGTACGGACCACAGGTTGCGAAATTTAAATGATTACTCTCTGTGTCTTTCCCTTTTAATCCTGGCAAGTTCTCCACATGCTCCTACACAACAACAACTTACCAGGGGCATGTCTACTAACTTTTGCGCGGTGCCTCTGTAGCTCAATGGATAGAGCCCGCTTCCGACGAAGGCGGAGATACGGGTTCGAGTCCCGTCAGGGGCACATCACCAGAAAGGCCCTACTCAGTTCACAATGAGTAGGGCCTTTCTTAATGCATAGACCAAGGGGACGAACTAAGTTTTTTAAGAGTCTCAAACCTGATTAAAACAATGCGCGCCCGAAGTGACTTGGTCTCAAGCGGTCATTGCAACACCTTGCTAGGTTCAATCATTCTTTGTGAATCATCTAAGGGGTTGACATGGTGCAGTTTTCTCCAGAGGAGCGAACTCAAATTTGGGATCGACTAGCCACTGGCCAGTCGATGCGCTCCATTGCCAGGGGGCTGGGTCGTCAATCCAGTTCGGTCCGTCAATTGGTCAGACGCACCGGTGGCGTCGCTCCACCCAAGGTGGAAGCGCGCAGTTCTCGCTTTCTTAGTTTGGCCGAACGTGAGGAGATTTCACGGGGCGTGCTCACGGGGTTATCTTGCCGAGTGATTGCAGCACAATTGCATCGCTCTCCATCTACGATTTGCCGTGAGATCACACGCAATGGATCAGTAATCTCCTACCGTGCTCACCTGGCCGAACGAGACACCATCGCCCGAGCGCGCCGGCCCAAGGCGGCCAAACTCGCACTCAGTCCCAAACTGCGCGCCGTCGTTGAAGCAAAACTGGAAGAGAGATGGTCTCCGCAGCAGATCTCTGCGTGGTTATCAATGACTTATCCTGATAGCAAGGAGATGCACGTGTCACACGAGACGATCTATATCTCCTTGTTCGTTCAAGGCCGTGGCGGCCTGCGCAGGCAATTGCATAAGGCGCTGCGCACCGGACGCGCGCAGCGACGCAGAAGAGGCCCGTATCCCTATGAGGGTCAGGGTCATATTCCTGCGATGGTCTTGATAAGTGCACGCCCGGCCGAAGTTGATGACCGAGCAATCCCGGGACATTGGGAGGGCGATTTGATCATGGGGCGAGGCAAGAGCGCGATCGGCACGTTGGTGGAGCGAAACACGCGCTACGTCATGCTCTTTCCAGTTGCCAGACCTACCGCCGAGATAGTTCGCGCGCAAATGACCCAGAAGATCATGAAACTTCCTATGCAGTTAAGGAAATCAATCACCTGGGACCTGAGGAAAGGAGATGGCACAACATCGCCAATTCACTATTGATAGTGGAATCCAAATCTATTTCTGTGATCCGAGGAGCCCGTGGCAGCGAGGCAGCAATGAAAACACCAATGGACTCCTGCGCCAATATCTTCCAAAAGGCACTGACCTCTCAATCCATAGTAAAGCAGATCCTGATGCCATCGCTGCACAACTCAACAACCGTCCTCGACAAACGCTTGGTTGGGTGACACCCTTAGAGACCGAGGTTGTTGCAATGACCGCTTGAGACCAAGGATGAAACTGAGCGATGGAAGTCAATCATTCTTCTAGCCTGAAAAGAGCAAATAGGTAGTAGGTTCTGAAAGTGAATTCAGGATATGAGCTCATATCTTTCCCGGAGTCACTGTGGCACTCTCCCCGTTGAATTGCTGCCATGTAAAACAAGGGTATTCGAAGAGCGTTTAATGAGAGGAGTGATTCGTGTTTGATAAGGCGCAACTTGATATCGCTCATGATGTTTCAGTCGGTGACTGGATCAGGGAATCTTTAGATCCATGGGTAGCTTTTTCTGAAAACCCGGTCACAATCGGAATAGTAATTCCTAAAGGGTTCGAGAGTTATGTACTGGTTCGGCACACTGGCCCGGGTGATCATCACGGAGGACTTGGAAATGAAAGCCTCGGGACGCTAATAGAGATACTCTCCAATTTCACAATCACCCCCGAAGAGTGCTTTCCTGCACTATGGGACGGGTATGGATGGATGCATCCGGAAAGCATCGCGACTTTTAAACCTCTTCGACACCCAATACTTTATAGATTTTTTCGCCCAATTTCGATCAGGATCAGCGCTAGGAGATTTAGAAGGAGAATTCGGACGCAAGTTCAATCGCTGGATCACTTAGAGTCGCACACTTTGCCAGCGGGGATCATGAAATCGGAGCGATTTAAACTCCCTAATCGCGAATATTTGCTAATGCGTGGCCCATTATCAGAGGCTAGAAAGATCGGTTGGATATTCTCCGAGTCGTTTCAGTCTCAATCACCGAACCTCTTGTGGCCAAGTGATCGGGGTTGGATATTGGCGACGGAGATTGACTTCAATCTAACACTGATTGGTGGAAGCGAAAGTTTAGTAGCGGCAATTTTGAATACTGCTTCGCTCACGGCCGAACGGTTTAAAGTAACTGACGCGATCGAGCAGTTGCCAGTGGCTGAATATTGATTGATTTGAATGTGAAAGAGGGCTGCACTATGGCTAGAAGTGAGACCCTTCCTCATATCTGCGCCCGAAGGGATGAAACTGGGCACTGGATTTCGATTGTAAATTTGTAACTAAATAGTTTTCGTACTCAAGTTCGAAATCGAGAGTGAAATGACCCCCGTTGACGAAGCGAAGGCCACCTCACGTATATGCGACTGGTGAGAGTCGAACTCACGACCTTCCATTCGTCAGGTGAATGCTCTATCCGCTGAGCTACAGCCGCATTGGCGAACCATATTTCCCAAATCGAATTCGGTTTAACTACGGGCACGTAAATGTTTATCGTTGAACTCTGGGGAAAGTGTTACCATTTATTCAGTCAGGTGGATGCAAAAAGCCCCCAGGTAAAACTGGGGGCTTTTTTATGGTTTAACCAATTTTGATTGTGCGCCCGAAGGGATTCGAACCTTCAAACCTTTTGTTTAAAACCTAGAACAAAACTCTGCCTTTAATGCGAAGGGAGCAACACAAGGGGAAGTGTTAACGACTTTGCCAGCGCGGTGAGCGTTTCTCCTTAAATGCTCTAGGTCCTTCTTGGGCGTCTTCACTGAGATAGACCGGAGCCCAGAGCGCATCTGCTCGTTGACGTGCATCACCAAGAATTGCTTCAAGGGTGCTGCGGACCATGGCTTTGCCGGCAGCAACGGAGAGCGGAGCATTAGCGGCGATTTGTTCTGCAAGAGCTCGACTAGTAGAA
>JACPZY010000008.1 GCA_016195215.1 Actinomycetota bacterium
CGCGTCAAAGCAGGAGATTGAGGGATTCAAAAGTAAGATTTCTGCCGTAGCCGCCGAAGTTCCCTCCGCAGACGTAACTCTCGAAAGAGCCCTGGGAGGGGTGCTCTACGCCAATATCGGCACTTCCTTCAAATTAACTGGTGCGGCCGCGTATACGGATAAAATTCGAAAATCATTAGTGACGAAGGGCCTGAAGGGGGCGCTAGTAACTGGACCACCTGCGATCTATCGAGACGTCACTCCGGTACTAGCATCCGATTTACTGCGCGGACAGAAACTCGCGATTTTTCTCGCGTTCCTCCTATTGATACTCGTGCTCGGGACGAGTTGGGCCGTCATCGTCCCATTCCTATTTGCAACCGGATCGATTTCACTGACTTTGGCGATTATTTATCTCTTGGCGCAGAAGTTCTTAATGGTCCTCTACATCCCGAACATTGTTGAACTCATTGGACTTGGACTTGCAATTGATTATTCGCTTCTAATAGTCCATCGCTTCCGTCGAGAACTTTTGGATAATGTCGATCTTCGTAATACTGATGCAATTGTGAGAACCATGGATACAGCTGGCCGTACCGTAATACTGTCAGGGGTAACCGTGGCAATCGGGCTTGCCACCTTGCTTCTCGTTCCAGTGCCATTTGTACGGTCTCTCGGCGCGGCCGGGCTCATCGTGCCAATCACATCCGTTCTCGCGGCTCTGACACTTCAGCCAGCGCTACTTTCCTACCTTGGACGAGTCGGAGTCGAACCCAAAGGTTTCCATGGTCTATTGGCAAGAAAGGATTTAATGACTGGGGTATTTGCCAAAATAGCTCGCTTCGTTATTAGGCGACCGATTTCAGTACTTCTCTCCTCCCTGGCAGCCCTAGCCATCATGGCATCTTCGGTTATATGGCTTCAAGTCACTCCGAGTTCCTTGACCATCCTCCCCTCAGAACTTGAATCTTCACGCGCGCTCGCTCTAGTGGCTGATCGAGTGGGTCCGGGGATTATCACCCCTAACGAGATAGTTATGGACCTCGGCCAATCCAGCCAAGCCGCTACATCTGCTGTGAAGAAAGCGCGCATGGCCTTTGCGGAACGGATTCTCAAAGATCCTGAAGTCTTCACTGTCGCAACGGGTGAGAAACCCCCCTACGTCGATAAGACCGGGCGTTACTTACGAATCTTTATCATTGGTACCCACGACTTGGGCGCGGAGGCGACCCAAAAATTGGTGCGAGATCTGCGGTTGAAATACATGCCAGATGCAGGTTTCCCCAGCAATACAAAAATCTATCTCGGTGGAGCGCCAGCGCAGGGAGTGGATCTCATACAAAGAATTTCTACTTTCTTCCCATGGATCGTTCTATTGGTGCTCATGATCGTCTACATCGTTCTTCTCCGAGCCTTCCGATCAATAGTTCTGCCGTTTAAAGCTATATTGCTCGACTTGGTATCTATCGCAATCGCATATGGCGCGTTGGTTCTGGTATTTCGCAACGGAGTGGGCGCGGAGCTTCTTGGGATCTATCGACTCGATCAAATGGAAGCCTGGGTACTAATCTTTTTATTTGCCATGCTCTTCGGACTTTCGATGGATTACGAAGTTTTCATCACATCCAGAATGCGAGAAGCTAGGAATCGCGGAGCATCAAACAAGGACGCAATTGTTGAAGGTCTCGTTCACACCGGAGGCGTAGTGACTGCGGCCGCGGTAATTTTGGTCGGGGCGCTTGGAGGTCTCATTTTCGGTCATTTCGCAGGCCTGCAACAACTTGGTATCGGTTTAGCTTTCGGAATTCTCATTGACGTAACAATCATTCGGGGCTTACTACTGCCAAGCGCCATGGTTCTGCTCGGCCGTTGGAATTGGTGGTTACCGGACCCGATTGCAAAATTATTTAAGACTAAAGCCTCGCCCCTCGGAGAGCGAGAGGCGAGGCTTTAGTTTCTAACTTACCTACCCTTTGTTACTTCGCATCTATCCAACAATTACTTAACGATGGTAATCGCGAACTTAATGCTTGGAGCTTGGTATCCAAGTGCTAATCCAGGCAGATCGCTTAAATTGGAAAGCACTGGGAGTCCACCGTATGGTGTGTTAGCAAACGATGGTTGGAATACATAGAGCACTGGACGAAGGTCGATAATGTGAGTTCCTGGTGCCCCAGTTGCTCTCAAGTGCACAACCATGTATCCGTTTGAGTTAAATCCGCAACCATATCCAATATAACTATTGTCATAAGTTACGGCGAGCGTATTATCTAGTTGAGTCCAACCAACACCCTTGATGGCGATGGTGAATTCCTCACCAACCTTGAATTTCCTTGTTGGAACTCCAGATCCGTCCCGGGATTCAGGAGCATTGGAAGTATCGGCTTTAGCAATACCGGCGCTAAGAATCTTTCCCTTCTTATCAACGTAATTGAATATACTTTCCTTCACGTAGAATGGTATTTGCGCCTCAACTACATCACCCTGCTTTACCTGGATGACGTGCCATCCGCCTAGGTTGTCCGGAATTGTCACTTCCTGTTCAAATGACCCATTTGTTGGTGTTGCAGAACCAAGTGGAACTCCGTTATATGCCCAGCAGGTACCTGTGCAATTAACACGGTTTCCAACGACTGACGACCAGACAATTTGGAGGGAACCCGTACTTGTCAAACCGGTGACATTAAGTTTCACCTTAGTTCCAATAACTCCACTCGTGGTAGAAAGCGTTGCCACTGCTTTTGTATTTGGGTCTAGGCCAACGTCAGAGAGCGTGGTGCGCTGAGAGACAGTTGGTGTGACAATTGGTGGATATTCAATCGAAGATGCTGGAGCGCCAGCGTCCTTTGTCACTGTGAATTTCACAGCAGATCCCTTCGCCCACGGGACTGGAGACTGCTTGATGTTCATGTACTGAACACCGATACCGGCAGTTGCCGCCACATAGTGGGGACATCCCACAGTACTGATACACCACCCGTATAGAGGTTTGAACCCATGCCCGTGTAAGTAATAGTTATCTCAGTTCCGATTGGACCGCTCTTCGGTGAAATTGAAAGAGTTGGATTCATCTGAAATCCGCCGTGGGCAATAGCTGCACCATCTTTAATAGCGTAGATGTCGTGCACTCCGCCAAAATCACGCGGGATTCTTGTCTTAAAGGCGAAAGCACCTGTGGCATCTGTCGTTACCGTCGTCAAATCGACGTTGTACTTCAAGTATTTCACGCCCATGTAATTGACTGTATTTGGCTGAACATCCGCGAGCCACGCACCATCCGCAGTTGACCATGTCAAGGGAAGTGAGGTGCTTGCAGGAAGTCCTTTTCCAGTAATTGTAATTGGAGTGCCTTCAGGACCTTGGCTTGGAGTGACATCTAGCGTGCTCATGTTGGTTGACGAAGCTGTAAAAGTCGCTGACTTCACGCCAGTAAATGGCAGCGCTGGAACTCCTGGGAGTCCGGGTGGAGCCATCAATGTAAGTGGGGCTGGGACAGTATCGGCAGCATTTGCAGGAACCAGGACGGTCATTCCTAAAATTGTGACAACGGCTGTTCGGAGGACAAGCGATCTCCGGCCTCTGGTTAAGTACTTTGATTTCATCATCTTCTCTTCTCCGCTAGGAAATTTAGAATTTTTGGTTTGAGGTTCCTGTTCCTTCTCGACTCTTGAAGCCCGAGTTACTGACTGATCTAGATTCATATCTCGGACTTCAAGAGTTTCGAAGTTATTTCGATTAGGCAGTAGGGACTGCGTAAACCGTTACTTGTGAGTTGGAAGTGAAATTTGACTGCCATGTTCCGACTGCACCTTTTAACGGAGGATTGACAGTTACGTTTCTGTAGTAACTAACGCGCTCGTAAACGGGGCTTCCATTTTCCTTGACCTGGACGCCATTGACGATCTTGCGTGTCAGTTTGGTTGAGAGGACTTTAATCTTGCTCTGATCCTTTGCGACCATAGTTACCTTAAAGTTGACAACTCCAAGAGTGCTGTACTTACCTGCTGCGGTACCGGTTGCAAGTACCCCTACCCAGAATGAAACACCGCTGTGGTTTCCATATGAAAGAGGAATGGGGTCTTTAATTCCGGCAACCTCAATGTAAGCCTTTGCCGTATTGCTTGAATCCAAAGCTGCGCCGCCTAGAGCTCCATTATTTCCATAGACTCGGAAGACAATGGTCTGACCGAGAATGAATTGACTAGTAACTGCGCAACTAACGCCGAATCTTGGCGCAAGAACTCCAGTAGATCCGCTTGCTAGAACCGTATCCACAAAGATACTAATTGGTGAAACTACGCCCTGAACTGGAACACCTACCCTGGCGGTAAACGGTACAGCGTCAACAGGTGTGAAGTTAACTGCATCAGTTGGTGAGAACGTTCCACCAAGAAGAGTTGGTCCAGCTGCCGCTGGGAGCCAGGTGCACTTTGCAACAAATGGGGCCGCGGTCGTGGTGGCAACTGCCTCACAACCCTTAATAACTACACCAACTGCAGTGAACTTTACAGTTCCTGCGTTATTGGCGGTTGCGGTGATGATTGCTGGATCAAGTCCGAAAGTGGCATTACCACCAGAAATCACGAGAGTTGAAGGAGTTGCTGCTGCAAAAGCAGGGGCACCTCCAAAGACTGCGCCACCGACTACTGCAAGAGCACTAATGACAATGCTCGAGATTAATCGTTTCATATCCCTACTCCTTTTTTTCCTTAAACGCGTTTGTTTTGATCTATTTGAAGTTGATAGTTCCAGTAAGTGTCAGCGTGAGTGCAGTGCTCTCACTGAACCCTGCATCCTTGGATTTGATGGCGAAACTTCCTGTAGCTTTTAACGTTCCTGTTGCGCCAGCGAATTTTCCAGTCCCACCTGTAATAGTTGCGTTTCCAGTGAGATTGATTGTTGTGGGGGCAGCACCCTCTTCAGCGCAGGCCTTAGCCGACGAATCCCAAGCAACCTTCAGCGTATTTCCCCCGCCACTTAGAATTCCTGAGCCGTCGAAACCATCACATTGATTCTGTGGCGTGGCCGATCCGCTACCCGTTAATCCGTCAAGCCCCGAATTATTTCCAGTGCCAGTTGCGGTTACCGATGTCGCACGTACATCACTGTCGCTCCAGAGGATTACGATCTTTCCCTTGTAAGTTCCAGAAAAGGCGACCGGGCCCGATGTCGGCTTTACCGATGTGGAGGGTGCTGGCTTTGGGATTACCTTTATTATCGGTTTCTTTGTTGTATAACCCGACGGACATTTAGGACTAACCGCAGTAACTTTCTTGACGACCTTTCCCTTGTAGCAGGTGATGGTCTTTTTAGTTGCTGCACTCGCGACTGTGCTATTCGCCACCACTACACCAAATACCATAACCACGATAAGAACCTTTGCTAACGTTGATTTACCATTTGTTCTCATAGTAAATTCTCATCTCCCCCTGAGTTACTTCCCAATTACTTACTCTTGAATCCTTCCACTTTGAAATTGAAAGGACTTGTTTGGGCCAAGGGTTAGCACTTCGATGGGTATTCCTTTTGTCACACACAGCTTTTTTGAAGTATTCCCTGCGTCACATATTTTCGTTGCAAAGCATTCCCTGCGTCACACTTTCACAGACAGATGAGATAGAAGTTCTATTTCTCTGGAAGAGACAACCACTTTTTGCTTTCTCTGCATATGAAACATGTGCGATTTAGGAACTACTCGTTGAGGCCTTCGGCATCGCCAAGTCCCCACACATCGATGGCATCAAGGTCAATGGGGTTCACTCCATGCACTGCCAAGATGCCTGCAATCTGGGCTCGATGCTCAGTTGCATGATGAATTGATTGGGCCAAAACTGTGGAACGCATTCGGGTAATTGTTTTTCCGTCTCTTACTCGAAATGTAACTGCGTCGGGAAGTAATGCAGCTTCACGAAGGCGGGCATCAAACCCAGCACACAACTCCGCCAGGTGCGCGATCTCATCCTGGGTTGCGGGTACTCCGAAGTTACCTGGTCGCAATCCCCCATCAAGATGAGCTGCATAATTGCCTGCCGCCCTCACCAAATGCTCAAGAATCGCAGCTACCGTCCACTCGTCATTCTCGGCGGCTAAGGTCAGAAACTCCTCTGGAAGCTTCACCAACTCTTCCTGAATTCGAGCGTTGGCCCAAGCCATATGCCGGTATAGGCGGTCCAAGGTGGCGTTCACCTGAGGCGTGTACATTGAAAGATGATAATGCCTGGACTGCAAAGGGTGTGGCTTTGACTGTGAGAGAGTGGTCATATGAAGTTAAGTAGCGATGTCACAACCCTGGTTGCCCTCTTTGCCATCGTTAGTCCAATCACTTCTATCCCCTTGTTCCTCAGTTTGACCAGTGGAATCACCAGGGAAAAACGACGAATCATCGCCCTGCAAACTGCCCTAGTCTCCGGATTGACCCTTTTCATCGCTTACTTTGTCGGAGATGTAATTCTTAAATTGCTCAGTATTCAGATGGATGCTTTTCGTATAGCAGGTGCACTAATAATTGGTGCAATCGGATGGAGCATGGTGATGGGCAGAAAAGGGGGCGTCTTTGAAGTGTCTCCCCTGGGTGCAGCAGTAGTCCCCCTTGCAATTCCCATGATGGCTGGACCTGGGGCGATTGCAACCGTGATTGCAATCGGGAACTCAGATGTAGGAATCGTCCGCGTCGCAGATGTCATCATCATCTTGGTTCTCTCGATACTGACTGGCCTGTTACTGCTCGCCGCCGAACCCATCGAGCGAATTCTCGGAGAACAAGGTCTAATGGTGTTGACGCGAATATTTGGATTGCTGCTGCTTGCGATTGCGGTCTCCACAGCTATGTCAGCTATCGCTTCAGCATTTCCTGGCCTCTCTAACTAGAGAGAAATCCTTGTCTCCAGGGTCCGAAGAGGGCATTTAGGTCTAGAGTGAAAGCAGCCGACTTGTTCGTGGAGAGAAGATAGGAGGCCACCTCATGAGCCAATGTGTGCATGAGTTCAAGAGGAATCCAGATGGAGAGGTAATCTGCGCCCTTTGCGGTGCCAGAGATGACGAGATGGAATCCGCAGTTGAGATAGCGGAGAAGCCCGACGCGCCCGTGGACTTTTGGGCTACGCAAACATCTTTTGAGTGAGATTGGATTGGTTGGGTATCTGCGCGCCGCGCACTTTCCGCCTGCAATTGCAGTAACTTCCCTCGCCATTCTCCTTTCGGGTTCGCTATTTTCCCTAGGGGATTCACTAATTATTGGAGTCACCGTATTTAGCGGCCAATTGATTGTGGGGTGGAGCAATGACCTGATTGATGCCCCAAAGGATCGGATTCAAGGACGATGGAAGAAGCCATTGGCTTCGGGCGAACTTAGTGAGTCTCATTTGCGATCGGCAACTTATATTGATTCGCCCATCTGCATTGGACTTTCATTACTTGGCCCTCTGGGAATTCGAGGGGGCTCGCTTCATCTGATTGCCGTAGGTTTTGGAGTTTCGTACAACTTTTATTTCAAAAACAATTTCCTCTCCCCAATTCCATACATTTTTGCTTTTGCCGCGCTTCCCTCAACGCCTTACGTCGCTTTAGGCGAAACTCCCCCATTGTGGATCGTGATTTGCGGAGGTTTATTTGGAATCGTCGCGCACTTTGCCAATGTTTTGAAAGATTTGGAAGATGACAGAGCGATCGGAATACTAGGCCTGCCTCAGTTAGTTGGCACCAGGGTGAGTATCTTCATTGCCGCCACTTCTTTAACCACCATTTCCATCATTATTTCAGTGCATCGAACCAGCCTTATCCCTTGGTTCGCTTTCTCCCTCCCCGTCTCCATCGCACTAATTATTTTTCAACCAAGGAGGTTTGGGTTTCCCACAATCATGCTTCTCGCCTTAATCGATGTCACACTTTTGGTTGCGACAAGCCGTTAGTGTCCCATTTCCTCCCTAAAATGACCATGAAATAAGGCGCATAGTAGCCCGGCCGGATGGGTCTAGAAATAAATCGTCCTCGTCCTTTTGGTGCATAGAAGGAAAAAAGAGGCGATGGAATTCAGGAATCATGCCGGCAATCAAAACAGCAGGGGGCACCTTAACCGTCACATGAGCTCGCTGCTTCAATTTGATACGAACATGCGTGATAACTCCAATGAGTAACAGGTAAGTGGCACTTCGTGTTTTGAAAATGATGTGCACTAGAGCCAAAACTGCTCGTCTATTGAGGTTCGAACAGTTCGATTGAAATCATGTGCAAGTCAGAAAATACGAAATCTCGGAATAGTATTGTAAATCTTTCCAAATATGGCTTCAATTCTTTATAGAAAGTAGTGATTCCGAAATCACGGAACTTCCACTTTTCCTATCAAATGAAGAGGTGAGGCTATGGAGAGCGCGCGACTCAAGCGAATTTTCGAAGTACTTGAGCAGGTAGCCGACCGAGGCCCGCAATCTCTGTCCCAAATTAGCAATCGCGCTGGGATTCCTACCAGTAGTACACATGATCTACTAAAAGCGATGGCCCGTGCTGGAATTCTTCAAGTATCTGGAAAAGATTACGATCTCGGGCCTATAACTTACCGTTTAGCCTTTGATGTCCAAGACCGTTTTTCCATCATCAATGTGGCTACTCCCGAACTGGAACGATTGGCGCAACTTGTCGGATTTGATGTTTACCTGGCAGTCCAATCTGGATCCCACGTTATGTACGCCGCGCGTTTTAGGGGAAATGAAGAGATTAAAGTAGTAATCCCGCTGGGGCAAACACTCTACCGACATTCAACCGCGGCTGGAAAGATATTCGTAGCCTTTGATCCAGAGCTTCGCAAATTGGTCCTTAGCAGTCCAAGGAAAAGAGTTACACCTCGAACCATCACAGATGCGAAGGCACTTGAGAGAGAACTCAACCGCATCAAATCTCGAAGAATTAGCATTTCAAACGAAGAGTCATTCGAAGGCATCATTGGAATTGCCACACCGATTGCGGGCAGCGATGGACGAATTGTTGCCGCTGCGCACATATCCGCATTTAAAGGCAGTCTGGATAGCGCCCGTATGAAGAAAGTTTGTTCCGAACTAGGAAAGGCCACCTTGAGAATCGAAGAATCTCTCGCAACTGGGTTCAACTTTAATAAAAGCATGAAGGGCGAGACACGAAATAACAGAAAGATTGTCATGCCGTCGAATGGGAGAAACTCTTGAGCTCTGACAGGTATGCCACTACAAGGAAATTGGGAGTTGCAGTAATTTCAATCGCCTCATCAATAGTTGCCAGTGAAACCGAAGCGAGCCTTGAGGAAATGATTTTTCGAACTACCAAAGAAGCGCTGAGTAAAGTTGGAATGACTGCAGAAGATATTGATGGAGTAGTTTTAGGTGGTAACGATCAAATTGATGGTCGAGTCATCAGCATCATGCCATCTGCTGGGCCAGCCGGTGGTGTAAACCATGACACGACGATGATTGCGTCCTCTGGCGACCATGCTCTGATCTACGGTTATCTCCGAATCTTGGCAGGTCAGAGTAAGCGCGTAATGGTTGTTGGATGGGCCAAACCCAGTGAATCCATCGACCCCGATCGTGTTGAATTGATGTCAGCCGAACCGTATCTCTTACGGCCGATTGGGATGAATGAAACCCTGGCGGCCGCTCTCCAGGCATCGCGCTTATTGGGCAACGGGACTCCCAAAGTCGATAATGCTCATATCGTGGCGTGGCCCCTGACGCGAAAAGATTTGCCTGCAAGGGGAGACTCAGTATTCGTGGCGATCCTTGCAGAAGAAGAATCCTTCGATGTTGACACCGAATTAGCATGGGTGATGGATGCCGGCTGGTCGACCGCGAGTTACGAATTGGGGGCGCGAGATCTCGCAGATTTTGAGTCGCTGAAATTAGCTTGCAACCAAATTGCACGACGCACTCCGAATGCGTCCGCGGAAAATTGGGATGCAGTGGAGATAGGAGCACCAAGCGAATATGCGGTGGCGGCGGCGGCAAAAACCTTGGCATTCGGAGCGGGTATCACAGTAAACGCCTCTGGACCCCTGCGCGAGCAACTCACCTCTCCATTCGTATTGGGTTTGTCACGAATGATTCGGGCTATTGAAGCAGTCAAGAGGATCGGCACGACTGATAAAGAGGTACTTATCGCTGGAATTGGATTCAATGGATTCGCGGGGCAAGGTGCGGCAGTGATGATCTTTAGTAGCAATAAGGAAGGTAAGAATGATTAATGTAGGAATCGCCGGCTTCGGACAATCTCACTTTCAAACCACCAGAGCAGACGTAACCTTTCCGGAACTCGTCAAAGAGGGCGCCAACTTGACACTAGCCGACGCTGGTATTTCGATCGAAGAGGTCGATGCTGTTGTCTATCCGCTTGCCCCCGATGCCCTCATTGGCGTAAGTAACGGCGAACGTTGGGTTATCGATGCCCTCGGAGCAACAGGCAAGCCGTTTATGCGTGTCAATAATGGTGGCGCCACCGGAATGAGCGCGGTGCTCACTGCATGGACCCACATCGCATCCGGCCTTTTTGATGTTGTACTTGTAGCGGGGGCGGATCGCGTTTCAGAGTCTGGATCCGCTCAATCAGTGCTTAACAAGATGTGGGACGTCGGCTACGAAAGAACCGTCCCGCTTAACACCATAACTATGTTGGCCTTATCGGCACAGCGTTATATGCACCTTTATGACAGCGACGAAACCGACATGGCGCTTGTCACGGTGAAAAATCGGAAACACGCATCCTTGAATCCTTATGCTCATTTGCGGACATTAATAACAGTTGAGGAAGTTCTGGCAACTCGGACTCTGGCTTGGCCGATCAAACTCGGCGACGCCTGCCCTGCCTCAACTGGAGCAGCTGGTGTGGTTCTGGTGTCAGAAAGATACGCCGAGAAGAACGATCTTAAACCCGCGTGGATTCGCGGTATTGGTCAGAATACAGAAACTTTCTGGATGGGTAATCGAGTCGGCGAAAAGGCGCTTGGCGATCACGCAGATGCGGATGCACTAGGACATGCCTTTGATATTGCCTATGCCCAGGCAGGCGTCAGCGATCCTGTAAAACAGGTGCACCTTGCCGAAATCTATGCTCCATTTTCAAGCGTTGAGTTGCACGTTATCGAAGCAGCACGTCTAGCAGATAAAGGTAAAAGCCCACGAGACTTACGGGCCGGCAAGTTCACACTGGGAAGCGAAGGACCCATAGTCAACCCTTCTGGCGGAACGCTCTGTACAAATCCGATCGCTGTGACCGGAACAATCCGTGTTGGCGAGGCCGCTAACCAAGTTCTCGGACGTGCCGGCGCCCATCAGGTACCCAGTGCACGCGTAGCTATTGCGAGCGCAATCGGAGGAGACCATCAGTTTTATTCCACCATGGTGTTATGTAGAGACCTAGAGGAGATCGGATAATGACGACGAACGAAAAGACCGTTGCGAAAACGACGAATTCATCCAACCGCTTCTTTGAACAGACCTGGGATTTGCAGTACAGGCACGCTTTAGGGTCTACAGTCTCGCGTTTCCTTGATGGGCTAGCCGACGGGAAGATATGGGGGCGCCGTACAACTGACGGTCGAGTTCTCGTTCCTGCTCGCTCCTACGATGACATTACCCATGAAAAGACGGGCGAGTGGGTAGAAGTAGCGAATAGAGGCCAGATCGAAATGTTTACTGTTGTTTATGAGGCTTTCAAGGGGCTACCTACTCCCCCGTACGCGTTGGCTTAC
>JACPZY010000096.1 GCA_016195215.1 Actinomycetota bacterium
CAAGCGCAATTTATGGAATTGAACTATGACGGCACCGTAAACGGCACCCTTTTTCAGCCATTGGCTGAGGCTGTGTGGAGTGATTGGTCATCGATTAGCAGGAGCAACCCTGCACGTCTGGGACTCATCAAAGGTGTGGGTCCCACCGGTGTCCGAGCTGTTGGAGAAAATATTGAGGTCACAGTTACGTGGGATACGGGCAATCTCCCATATGTATGGATCTGGGAAGAGATGGGTTCAACGAAGAGTGCCCCTTGGTGCGGAGAGTACTTCTGTCTAGGAATTGAGCCTTCCACTTCACCGCATGGAGCCGGCTTGGGAGAATCACTAAGAACAGGATCAGTAAATACTCTTGCACCAAAGGAAAGATTTCACTGGTGGGTAGCACTGAAAGTTGCATCGACGAGGACGAAGGGGCGAGATGATTTCGTATAGTGGAAAGAACGCAATTGTCACAGGTGGAGCAAATGGTATTGGAAGCGCAACAGCACAATTGCTTGTCGAACTGGGCGCGCGGGTTGCAGTCTTTGATCGAGAGCAGGCAGCAAGCGCTCCAAATATCAAGAGTTACATCGTAGATCTCTCTGATTTAAAAGCGTGTGAAGATGCAGTTAACCAAGTCAAACGAGACCTTGGGTCTATTGAGATCTTGATAAATGTCGCCGGAGTGTCAATCCCCAATTTCCTCGCTGAGCTAAATCCCGATTCCTACCAGAAGACTCTTGCAGTCAATTTGAAGGCACCCGTATTTCTTATGAAATTTGTCGGGAACGAGATGGCAAAAAATGGTTACGGCCGTATGGTGAGTGTCACGAGTGTCCATGCAAGACAGAGCGAGCCGGCCTCGATTGCGTACGACATCACAAAGGCTGGCTTAGAGGCGGCGACGCGAACGGCCGCCTTGGAGTTGGCTGAATCGGGTGTACTCGTTAATGCCGTCGCCCCGGGGTTTGTAATGACCCGAATGTCTATCGTGGATGGGGTCGATGAAACCGAGTCGGATTGGTTCAAAAATATCTACTTAGAAAACAAGCGTCTTCCATTGCAGAGAGCCGCCCAGCCAATTGAAATTGCTAGGACAATTGCGTGGCTAGCGAGTGATACAAACACCTATGTCACCGGTCAGACCCTTGTTGTTGATGGTGGAATATCTTCGAGGTTTTAATCGATGAAAGGAGAGTTGGCGACGGTTCTGACTGGGTTGGCATTTCCAGAATCTTTACGTTGGCATCGTGGCGAACTCTGGTTTTCAGATGTCTTGGCGGGCAAGGTATACAGAGCCAACATTGGGACTGGCGAATATTTCGAATTTGCCTCGATTCCTCCAGTCGTGAGCGGGCTTGGGTGGCTACCAAACGGTGACCTACTCGCTGTTGATTGTGAGGCTCGATCGGTGCTTTCGATCGACAGCAGTGGGATGAGGAGCGTTTATGTAGATATAAGCGGGTTCTGGGAATTTCCAGCCAACGACATGTTGGTGGACGAGGACGGAACTTCTTGGATTGGGAGTTATGGCTTTAATCCTGAAACTGGCACTCCAAAGGAATCATCGCTAGCGCGTTATAAGGGAGGTGTTTTAGATTTCCCAATCGATTCCCTAATTTTTCCAAATGGGATGGCCCGTGTCGACGAGAACCACTTTGTCGTAGCTGAGACCTTCGCAGATCGCCTAGCAATTATCAAAACCGATAGCGGCGGCGATGTGAGAGTAGAGAAACGAATCTCCCTCCCCGCTAATTCCACCCCAGATGGATTAACCGTTGATGAACAGGGAAGTATCTGGGTCGCGTCAGCCTATGGCGAGGCTATTCTGAAGGTGAATCCAGTATCTGGAATTGTAGAACGCGCGATAGAAATAAAGGGCCGCGGAGTATTTGACTGCACGTTTGGCGGTCCCGAATTAGAAACCCTCTTCATCGCAGTTTCGGATGTTGATGAGAGTAAAGCACTCATCAATTTTCCTGGAGAAATTCTCGCAATATCCGTCGGCGTGAGTGGTCGAGAATAAGTGTATCTTTCCTCTATGAATGGTTCTGAATCGACTGCCCTCATGGGTAAGACTGCCTTGGTAACAGGGGCGGGTAGCGGTATTGGAAGAGCATCTGCTCTGGCGTTGGCGGCAAGTGGAGCCAAAGTGATCGCCGTAGATCGAGACGAACAAACTCTAAAGGAGCTGCAAGCGGATTGTGGCGCGGATATAATTGTTGCCGATTTAACCACGCCCGAGAAATACTTTCCTGATGATTTAAAGATCGACATTTTGATTAATAATGCGGGCATTCAGCACGTATCGCCCGTAGAGCAATTTCCAATGGAAAAAGTCGATTTAATGTTGGCATTAATGTTGCGTACCCCTTTCTATCTCATTCAGAAATCGTTGCCTTACATGTACAGAAATAAATGGGGTCGGATTATTGGAATCTCAAGTGTCCACGGACACGTCGCCTCGCCTTTCAAGTCAGTTTATGTTGCAGTGAAGCATGGCATGGAGGGTTTACATAAGACGGTAAGTCTTGAGGCCGGTGCGAATGGAGTCACGGCCAACACAATTGCGCCTGCATTCGTACGGACTAATTTGATGGAGAAACAAATTGCGAGTCAAGCCGAACTAAACCATATTAGTAAAGAGCGAGTACTTGACGAAATAATGCTGGCACCTGTTGCTATTAAGCGCCTGATCGAGCCCAATGAAATTGCTGCCATGGTTCTGTATTTATGTGGCCCAAATTCCAATTCCATTACGGGCTCCTCGTTCTCGATCGACAATGGATGGACGGCTAAATGACTGAGGCGGTTCCGATTTGGTCTCCTCAAAATTCCGAATCAACTCAGTACGCGAAATTTATCGAGGCAACTCGATCCCATCATCATGGATCTACCAGTGCTGATCTACACCGATGGTCCGTTGAAGAACCCGGCCAATTCTGGTCTGCACTATGGGATTTCTGTGGCGTAATTGGGGAGAAAGGCGAGAGAAGTGTCATCCCGGTCTCCTTGCCGGATTCCAGGTTTTTCCCGGATGCGAAGATCAATCTTGCGGAGAATTTGCTCTCAAAGAGTATTGGAGTAGCTACCGTTGATGAGAGTGATTCTCAATGTCTTGGAGTTGAATATTCTCGTGAACAGCTCTTACAGAAGGTAATTGATCTCGCTACCTTCTTGCAGGAAAATGGCGTTGAGTCTAGTGATTGTATAGTTTCAATATTGCCAGTGGGGTTTGAAGTCCTTTCGTTTGCGATCGCGGGCTTTGAATTAGGTGCCATCGTCGCGAGCGCGTCGCCGGAATTCGGAGACGCGGCTATTCTCTCAAGGTTTGCGCAACTCGAACCAAAAGTTCTTATCGCAACGACCTCGTATAAGTGGGCAGGTAAAGTCTTTGATCGTTCCGAACTGATTGTGGAAGTGACGGCGGCGATCCCATCACTAGAACTATTGATCTTGGTCGGTGAGGAGGGCAATTCACGGATTAGTGAAAAGGTGAGAATTAAGAGCGCGCGGTGGTCAGATATTCCTCGTTCTATCGGGACTCTCTCCCATACTCGACGACCATTTGATCATCCGGCCTACGTGCTTTTCACATCTGGCACTACAGGCGCCCCCAAAGGATTAATGCACAGATCGGGGGGAGTCCTTTTTAAGCATTTATCTGAACAGCGTCTGCAATGCGATATTCAAGAAGGTGATCGTGTTGCTTTCTATACAACGACCGGTTGGATGATGTGGAATTGGGAGATCTCCCTACTTGCTTCGAGTGCAACTCTCGTACTTTTTGATGGCTCACCAACATTTCCCGACATGCTCCAACTTTTTCGCCTTGCCAAGAATCAGAAACTTACGCACTTAGGTCTCTCCGCGCGGTTACTTGATGTCATCAAGGAATCTAATCTTTCACCCGCGGAAATTGGACCATTCCCGCATCTTCGATCATTGATGGTGACGGGTTCACCTCTTTCCGCAGATACAGCGGAGTGGATCAGTGGCGAACTTGGATCGAGAGTTCACGTTTCTCCATTCTCTGGTGGAACTGACTTAGTTGGTTGTTTCGTTGGCCCTGATCCCTTAAAGACCGCCTATGCCGGGCAGATGCAGGGCCCATTTCTCGGTATGGATGTGGATGTTTGGGACGAGAACGGCAATAGCTGTCCCCCCGATCTTCTGGGTGAATTAGTCTGCAAAGCGCCTTTCCCCTCTGTTCCTCTTGGCATTTGGGGAGATGTAAACGGTGAGAGATTTAGGTCCACTTATTTTGATAAGTGGCCAGGCGTCTGGGTCCATGGCGATTTAGCCTCATGGACTAAGCAAGGCGGGATAATAATTCATGGTCGCTCAGATGCCACTCTAAATGTTTCAGGGGTACGAATCGGTACTGGTGAAATTTACAACGCTCTGGAGGGGACTGAAGGAATTTCAAGCACTCTGGCTTTTACTCAGCCATGGAATGGTGATGAAAGAATCGTACTTTTGGCAGTGATCGCGATCGAACCGGAGGATCGAGATGAATTAAAGAAGCAAATTAAGGCGAAGATTAGAAGGGCATGTTCACCACGGCATGTGCCGGCCGAAATCTATTTTGTCTCGGATTTGCCACGGACATTTAATGGGAAATTGGCGGAAGTGGCTGTAGCGGATTTGGCCCATGGAAGATCCGTGCGAAATCTCACTTCGCTAGCTAACCCTGAGACATTGGACGAAATATCCAAACTATTGAACGAGCAAAGAACCAGCTAGCAATTGGAGAGCGATGAAAATCGATTCAGTAGACCCTTTCTATCTTCGTATGCCTGAAGTATTTGATATCGGAGATGGAAGTCAGGATGGATTAGTATTTAGGGTTCGAGCAGGCGGATTTGAAGGGTGGGGTGAGGCCGTTGCATCCCCACTTACATCTATCGCGAGTTGGATTGCGCCAATGTCACACAGCGGGTGCCACCCTATAATTGATTCGGTTCTGGGTGAAACGATTGATTCTCCAACAGATATCGCGCGAATCGCACGGAAAGTACGGACCAACTCCTTTTACGGAATTATTCAGAGTGATCTCACTTTCTCCGGTATCGAAATTGCCTTATGGGATCTATTGGGTAAGGCAAAGGAATTGCCGGTATATCAGTTGCTTGGTTACAAGACTAATGAAAAGAAATTGCCTTACGCATCGGTTCTCTTTGGCGATACGCCGGAGGAAACGGCAGAGAAGGCAAAATCCATGCGAAAAGTGGGCTTTTCTGCGATCAAATTTGGGTGGGGGCCATTCGGACGCGGCTCAGTGTCAGATGATGAGGATCATATTCTTGCGGCGAGAGAAGGAATTGGAGCGGAGGCACATCTCATGATCGATGCCGGAACGGTTTTCGATGAAGACGCAGAGGCAGCGGCGTTAAGAATTCCTGCCCTCGCACAGGCGAAAGTGAAATGGTACGAAGAACCTGTCAACGCTTACGCAATTTCGCTTTACAAGCGGATTTCAAAGATTAATCCAGAAGTAAAACTGGCCGGGGGCGAGGGCGCCCACAATGCAATGCAGGCTGAAGATCTCATTGATAACGGCGGGATCGGTTTTATCCAGGTCGACACGGGGTACATCGGTGGAATAGGGCCTGCCTATCGCGTTGCTCAGTATGCCAAGAATCGTGGGATTCAGTATGTGAATCATACTTTTACGTCGCAATCCGCTCTGGCCGCTTCTATGCATCCCTTTGCCGGTTTAAAAGAATCCTGGATTGCCGAGTATCCGATGGAGCCAAAATTACTCTGTCTTGAATTGAACAAGGATCGAATTGAAATGGATGAAGATGGAATGATTTCCGTTCCGGAGCGACCTGGTCTAGGAATAGAATTTGATACCAACATCATTAAGAAATACCTTCAGGATGTTGAGATAATAGTTGAGGGTAAGGTCCTCTTCAAAACTCCGACAGTGTAGGGCGGGCTTTTCCTTTACCTCAGATCTTTTTTCAATACATCAAAAGCAAGACGTGACCACCTGCCAGATGCGATGAACTCGTATCCTCGTCTCTGGTAGAAACTCAGCTGGTCCTCCGTCCAGAGGTACAGTGTTTGGATTCCTAAAGATTTTGCTTCCTTTTCACATGCGCTGAGAATCAATGTTCCGTATCCCTGCCCACGAAGTTCTGGATTGACGATAAATGCTGCGACCCAGGGTGAGAGATGCCGATACTCCTCTAAATCATCAAAACTTACAAGTGCGATAGTGCCTAAAATATCCTCGCCGTCTTTGGCGATGTAAATGAGTTCCTGATCGTTTCCGTGCCACGCTGTGTAATCAGCGTTTTTTGCCCGTTCATAGAAGTTCGTCCAATTCTCTTCTGAGAAGCCTGGAATAGTGCTGCTCCGCCAGAGCTTCAACGCCCACTGAAGTACGACCTCTGAGTCTTTAGGTATCTCTCGAAGTGGCATAAGGTCTATATTCATGGCAAGAGAAGGCTAATCTACTTTCAAAGCCCTGTTTGGAGAGTCAGTGGGAAGAGTCGAGGATTCGAATGCACCAAGCAGGTGGCCCTCACGGATTTTCGTTCTCATTCAAGGAATCATTCTCTTCCTATTGATCTTCACTCATTTCAAGGTTGGATTGCAGGTCAGGCAATTCATGTGGGTTGGATCGCCCTTTGAATGGTTGGGAATAATTGGAATTCTGGTTTCCGCGAGATCCCTTGGAAGTGCGTTAACAGCGATGCCTCTCCCCAAAAAGGGCGGGAAAATGACCTCACGTGGTCTGTACCGGTATGTGCGCCATCCCATGTATTCAAGTGTCCTTCTATTTACTCTGGGAGTAGCAATCAATTACGGTGACCTATATAAATATATTTTAGTTGGCTCGCTCTACCTTCTCTTTTACTTCAAATCCTCTTATGAGGAGAGACTTCTAGTAAGTACTTATCCAGATTACGAAAGCTACGCGAAGAACACCCCACGCTTCATTCCGACTTTTAACCGGAAAAAATATTTATAGATTGATTTCCATCTCCCACGTGCATCCGTTCTGATCGGCCGAGTAACTTCCGTGGCCTGAGATAGCTGAGAGTTCGTCGGTCCCGGAACTCGGAATAATCTCCATGATTGAATTTGCTACACCACTGGTGAATGTCCCAGAATCGTTAAGGGCAAAACTTCCAACTTTTCCTTGGAGAGTCCCGACAATACGAATTTGACCGACGTAGCGCGCCTGAGAATTGTGCAGATCGGCTGGATCGAATGAGGTGTAGTACATTAAGTATTCAACAGTGGCGAGTCCTTCGATATCGCCTGCAAATTGAAATTCCACTGACGCCCTGGTGGATTTCATACGTTCACTAATGACGAGGTAGTCGACTTCATCCCATTTTATGGGCGTGTAAGTACCAGAAATCCTCATTACTCCTCCTCCAAATTGGGGATTAAAAACGACCGCCGCTAGTGGAATCCTGGCTTAGTCGTTGAGATAGGTAAATCGGCAGGACCGAAACAATTACCAGAGTAGCGGCTACTACGTTAACAATGGGCGCCTGATTTGGACGGAAGAGATTATTGTAGATCCAGATGGGAAGCGTCTGTATTCCTGGACCTGCAGTAAATGTTGTCACAACGATTTCATCGAAGGAGAGACCAAAGGCCAGTAACGCTCCAGCGAATAATGCCGATGCCAAGTTGGGGAGCGTGATCAACCTAAAAGTTGTTATTCCGTTGGCGCCCAAATCCATAGAGGCTTCTTGCAGCGAAGTCCCCATCCGTTTAAGTCGAGCAAGTGCGTTGTTGTAGACCACGACGATAGTGAAGGTGGCATGCCCGATAACAATTGTCATTAATCCAGTCGAGATTCCCAACTGTTGGTTGAAAGCATTACTCAGGGCAATACCAGTCACAACTCCGGGAAGTGAAATCGGCAGGATGACAAGAAGAGATATTACTTCCTTACCAAAGAAGTCATAGCGGCTTACAGCGAACGCGAGCGAGGTGCCAAGGAGTAACGCGATGGCGGTTGCCAGAAGTCCAGCGGTTAGGCTCCAACCGAATGCCTTCCTTACCCCAGTGTTGCCAATCGCCTTGCTCCACCACTGAGTAGTAAAACTTTGGGGGGGCCAACTAAAAGTGCGACTGCTGTTAAAGGAGTTGATGATGACAACCGAGAGCGGTATATAGATAAAGGCAAGTCCAACTCCCATGAGAGACATCAGGGCATATCGCGCCTTATTTGAGATGGTCACTTAAAGACTCGCTAATGCGCCAGTGCGCCGTACCAGCCAGAGATAGATCGCCATGATTGCCACCGGAATAGTTGCAATGGTGGCGGCGAAAGGCAAATTAATACTGAAATTCTGGTAGACGACATTGCCGAGCATCTGTAATTTGCCGCCAATGATCTGAGCGGTGATGTAATCACCCAAGCTCAACGAGAAGGTAAACATTGAACCTGCTACGAGGCTTGGGAATATCAGAGGAAGAATCACTCTCCTAAAAGTGTAGAAATTGCCTGCTCCGAGATCGCCGGATGCGTCAAGGAGAGAATTTGGCAGTCGCTCAAGCCCTGCATAAATTGGCAAGATCATGTACGGCAACCAGAGATAAGAGAGACCAATGACAATTGCCGGTCCTCCAAAGCCAGGGGAACGAATGCCGATGGGACCAAGAACCCAGTCAATTACCCCAGTGCGTGGCTCCAGCATCGAGCGCCAAGCATAGATTTTGACCAAGTACGAGGCCCAGAGTGGCGTGAGTACCAAGGCGACCAAGATCTTCTGGTTTCTAGGTTTAGCAATTTTTGCCATGAAGAAGGCCATGGGGATTGCAAATGTCGCACAGATGAGTGTCACGGAAAGAGCAATGCCAAGTGTTCGTAGAACAACATTCCGATAAGCAGGGTCGGTGAGCATATCCTGGAAATTGCCCAAATTAAATTGCGCGACCACATCTCCAGTGAACGAGTCAATGGTAAAGAAAGCGGTAACTAATAGAGCGCCAAGAGCGCCCAAGTAGGCAACCACCAGCCAGAGAGTTGGTGCGGCAAGGAGGGCTACAAGACGAAATTTCGGTCGCTTATACATCCATCTTGCTACCGAACTTTTCATCTTGCCCTCCTTTCTTAACTGTTCTTAATTGTTTCGATTCCTTTATTGCTCAAAAGAAATCGGGTGCGAGGCTGGATATGCCCCGCACCCGATCAACGTCAAGCGTTACGCAGACTGGACCAAGCTTTCACCCATTCTGAGTATGGAACGCACTTCACATCTTTGCGGCCGTCCAAGCAGGCCTCGGTCGCCGTGTTCCAGTAGTAGACGTCATTCCAGTATGTGGCCTCTGCTGCATGGTATGTCGTGCAGAAGTTCTTATCGGAAGTGAGATCACATGCTTTGGCATTTGATGGAGCTTCGCCAAACCATTCTGCGACGGCAGCATTCGATTCTGGAGAAACAATGCTATTCATCCACTTGTAGGCACAGTTTGGATTCTTAGCCTTGCTGCTAATCATCCACGTATCGGACCAGCCAGTTGATCCCTCAACTGGCTTGATGCCTTCTACTTTTACGCCTTCGCTCTGCGCAAGGTTGATATTTACCTGCCAAGTAGTTCCAAGAACAGTTCCACCTGATTTAAGCGAAGCAACATGCTTCAAATAATCGCCCCAGTACTCGCCAATCAGAGGCTTCTGTACTTTCAAGAGCGCAACTGCAGCATCGAACTGTTTCTGATCGAGCGCATATGGGTACTTGATACCGAGATCTGGTTGAGTCTTCATCAAGTAGAGCGCAGCATCTGCGATGTAGATCGGTGAATCGTATGCAGTGATTCTGCCTTTGTACGGTGAATTAGCATCGAAGACCGCACCCCAAGAGGTTGGTGCAGGATTAACAATGTCGGTGCGGTAGGCCAGAAGGTTGGCACCGCGGCCATGTGGGATTCCGTATGCGACGCCATCTACTGAGTTCCACTGTTGGTTCTTTAGATCCGCAAAAATATCTGCGTAGTTCGGAACCAATGCAGTATTTACAGGTGCAACATCGCCTCCGTAGATCAGGCGGAGGGAAGCATCTCCAGATGCGGAAACGACGTCGTATTCACCCGTCTTCATGAGTGCAACCATCTCATCGGATGTAGAGCCAACTTTTACATTGACCTTGCAGCCGGTCTCCTTTTCGAATCCTGTGACCCAGTCAACTTTCGGGTCGTTGGAACCGTTCTCGACATACCCTGCCCAAGCAACGATATTAACCTGACCCTCGCCCGCGCCAAGAGACTTCATCATCTCGACCTTAGGGAGGGTCGTCTCTGATGCTTTCTTATCGCTTGAACTACAGCTGGCCAGCACTAGTGCAATCGCGGATGCTACCGCGATCTGTGAAAACAGACGCTTTTTACGCATCTGTACCTCCCTCTATACAGCCCGCACTCAGCCGTTGAACGCGGTTCGCCCGGTGATTTTTATTTCACCAGGAATTCTTTCTCAGATTCCCAGGACAGGACAACATCATCTCCGACATCGAGTAGACCACTGGGATCAGTAGAAATGATCGATTCGCCGAGTTCTGTATCAACCAGGTAACGAGTCGTTGCTCCCACAAAGATTGCATCGTGGAGTTTGCCTTTCACGATCCGATCTCCACGTTCTGCCGATTTCGAGACAGTTATAAACTCCGGACGGATATTTATCTGCCTGCCATCCATTGTAATTTTGTTCGTCTGTCCAACAAATTCAGAGACAAAGGGACTCTGAGGATTCTCATAAACTTCGCGAGGTGTTCCAAGTTGCTCAATATTGCCTAGATTAAAGACGGCAATGCGGTCGCTCATCGTGAGCGCTTCCTCTTGATCGTGTGTTACGAATATAAAGGTGATACCCACCTCTCTTTGGAGCTCTTTCAACTCAATCTGCATCTGCTCGCGGAGTTTGAGATCAAGGGCACCCAGGGGTTCATCTAGCAGAAGCACTGATGGTCGATTCACGAGGGCTCGTGCGAGGGCAACTCTCTGCCGTTGCCCCCCAGAGAGTTCTGCAGGCTTACGGTCGCCATAACCGGTGAGTCGGACCTGCTCCAGAGCTTTCTCCGTCCGAGCGATTCTCTCTTCCTTTGCTACACCGGCCACGCGTAGCCCGTATCCAATGTTTGAGATGACATCCATGTGGGGGAAAAGGGCGTAATCCTGGAAGACCGTATTTACATCCCGTTCGTAGGGAGGCAACTGGGAGACATCCCTGCCGCCGAGCTCGATCGTCCCGGAATCGGGTTTTTCAAAGCCTGCAATCATTCGAAGTACTGTCGTTTTTCCTGAACCTGACGGACCGAGAAGAGTGAGGAATTCTCCAGAGTAGATATCGAGATTAACCCCATCGACAGCTTTTACACTTCCGAAGGTTCGAGAAAGGTTGCGAATCGAAACTATGACTGAGGCGGGCTCGACCACGCTAATAAACTCCAATGTTTTTCTGAGGGTTTGGCTCAATTAGGGAGCCTACTTTACTCAATTAAGGCGTGAAAGAGATGGTTTGCCAGGAGGAACTTTCTTATTAGCCGCCTTTAGTGCGGAAGACGGGGGAGACTTTCAATTAATTTACGGGTATAGGACTGACTAGGATTGCCCAGAACCTTTGAAGTTTTACCTTTTTCTACTATTGCACCCTTCTCTAGGACGATAGTTTCATCGCACAGAGCGGCCACGACGGCCAAGTCATGAGAAACCATAACTATTGTCTGTCCCCTGCTCTCTCCCAACTCTTTCAATAAATCTATTACTTGGACTCGGGTGGTGACATCGAGTGCACTTACGGGTTCATCTGCCAGAAGTACTTTCGGATTACAAACTATCGCTCGAGCGATTGCCACCCGCTGTCGTTGCCCTCCCGAGAATTCTGCGGGATATTTTTTCAGCGAGTCAGTAGAAAGACCCACCGAACGTAAAGAATCTTCTACTTGACTCTCTATCCATCTCCGTCGACTCTCTCTGCTATTTCCACCGAGTGAGTTCGCCAGCCCTAGTGAGACCAGCGGCTCTGCGATAAGTCGATCTATTCGTTGGCGAGGGTCAAGGGAAGAGTAAGGATCCTGGAATACGACCTGGACTTGAGCGCGAAATTCACGCGCCTGCTTCTTATCGGCAACTGACAAATTCTTACCACCAAAGAGGATCTCTCCATCAGTAGGTTTACGTATACCCAGAAGCAGGCGCAGTATGGTGCTCTTTCCTGATCCTGATTCACCAACAATGCCTAAGTTCTTACCTTGGAAGAGTTCGAAATTGATGTCACTCAGAACGGGAGAGCCGTGGAGATATTCAAATTCAACATTTCTCGCCTCAAGAATTGATCCCATCTAAACCCCCTTCCGTGCTCGCGAAATCTAGTGCGCTATCGAGTTGGAGCGCGCTGGCAACTAGATTGCGAGTGTATGAATGTTGGGGATTATGTGTGATTTCCTCAATAGATCCAGACTCGACGAATTCGCCCTCCTTGAGAACTAGTACGCGATCGGTGATTTGTGAGACAACTGCAAGATCGTGACTTATGAATAGAAGAGACATATGTCGGTGCTCCACGAGACCATCCAATAGACCGAGTATTTCCGCCTGAACGGTCACGTCAAGAGCAGTCGTCGGCTCGTCGGCGATCAGCAGAGTGGGTTCGCATGCAAGAGCCATTGCAATTGCAACCCTTTGACGCTCTCCTCCTGAAATTTCGTGAGGATAGGCTCTGGCTATTCGTGCTGGATTATTGATACGAACCTCTGTAAGCGCATCAATAACACTCGATTGGAGTGCGCGTCCCGTTAATTTTCGGTGTCTTCTAAGAGGCTCTGCAAGTTGCCTGCCTACCCGCATCAACGGATCCAATGCGGTCAGAGGCTCTTGAAAAATCACGCTCACCACTTCACCCCGAATCTGATTGAGGGCACTCTCTTTCGCAGTAAGGATTTGGGTAGATTCAGATTCACCCTCACTGAGAGAAACTTCTCCAGACTTGTAAAGCTCGCCAGGAAGTAAACCCATAATGGCGAGTGCGGTGAGTGATTTTCCTGATCCGGACTCTCCAATCAAGCCCAGCCTCTCGCCTCGGCCTATGGTGAAGGAAAGACCACGGACAAGTGGGACGCCTCCATGCGTGGTGATAGTCAAGTCAGAGACCTCGAGAACTTTCATTATATTTTCCTCAAAGTTGGGTCGCCCTGCGATCGAAGGCCATCGGCAATCAGATTGACGCCAATGACTAATGCAACAAGGCAGAGACCCGGAGCGATGGCGGCAATCGGAGAGGTGAGAACAGTGACTTGTGCTTCTTGTAGCAAGCTCCCCCATGATGCATTCGGTGGGGGCGCACCAAGACCTAAGTAGGACAAGCTTGCTTCGCTTAGGCCAGCCAGACCGAATTGCAGCGCAAGACTCACAATAAGTGTCGGCCAGATATTTGGAAGAATGTGTATGACAATGACGCGCGGCCATGATGTTCCCGAGGCGCGAGATGCCGTGATGAAATCTTGCGCGAGCACCCGCTTAACCAGTAGCCGAGTGAGCCGTGCGATGATGGAGGACATTCCAATGCCAATCGCGATGATGGCCGAACTTAAAGAGGAACCTCTGCCAGCAACGATGAGCATGGCAACTAGAAGCGTTGGAAATGCGATGAGAATATCGAGCAACGCCGATACAGACTCATCGATCCGGCGTTGAGCAAAACCAGCCCCAATGCCCACAGTTATTCCAATAAATGCGCCAATGAGGACTGAGAAGAATCCAACAGAAAGTGCAATTCTTGCGCCGACCATGAGGCGGCTCAACGTATCTCTTCCAAGTTTGTCTGTTCCAAGAAGATGTTGAAGATTCGGCGGGGAGAGGCGACCTCCTGTTGTGTCGCTCAATTGATAAGGCGTCCAGAAGAGAGACACCAGTGCGACCAGCGCGAGTAGCCCTACGAGCAGGTATCCGACAATCAGCGTCAGAGGACGACTCTTGATCTTCATCCTCTTGTCGCTGTCAGGGATTTATTCAGGCGTGGATCCATCCACCGTTGAATGAGGTCTACGCAGAAACCAATAATGAGCACGGCCATGGTGCTCACAAATAGGACTCCCTGAATCACCGGGTAATCACGTTGGGAGATTGCCCTCACAAGGAGACTGCCAAGTCCAGGTAGTGCAAAAACACTTTCAACGACAACGGCTCCAATGAATGTAGTAGCCAGCTCAATTCCTAGAATCGAAACGACGGGTACGGCAGCGTTTCGCACCCCATGCCTCCACATTGCTTCTACATAGGAGGAGCCAAGTGCACGAGAAGTTCGTATGTAATCGCTACCAAGCACATCCAATGTTGCCGATCGGATATAACGAGTCAGCGATGCTGACATCACTATGGCAATTGTTAAAACTGGAAGTAACAAGGACTTGAGAGCCCCGGCAGTATCAGCCCATCCATCACTGGGAAATCCACCTGCAGGCAGAACCATCAGGCGAAGCGAGAATGTGAGAATGAGAAGGACGCCGACCCAGAATACGGGTATGGCGATCCCAAGTTGCGAGATGGCATTGAGAGCTGATCCGTACCAAGTCCGTGCTCGGTAAGCGGCGACAAAGCCAAGTGGAACTGCAACTATCAAGGCGAGCAGGAAGGCGGTCATAGTTAGAGGCACGGTGATTGACATACGGGAGGCGATTTCTGGAGCTACAGCGACGCCACTAATCAATGAGTTGCCGAAGCGTAAAGAGAAGAGCTGCACTATCCACTTCAAGAATTGTTGCAGAAGGGGTAAATCCGACCCAACTTTATGTTGAGCTGCGGCTATTTGCTCGGGTGTCGCGCCGACACTTAATAGCGCATTGGCGGGGTCTCCGGGTAGAAGTCGGAGTAAGACGAAGAGTGAGACGCTCGCTAGAAAGATTGAGAAAAAAAGGAAAGTAAGTCGTCGTATGAGATATTTCAACATCTATGCACGATTACATTCCACTTGGAGAGTTTATGCCAATCCGTCCCAGGTACGAAAGCGTACCTGGGACGGATTTAACTCCGCATCTCTGAATCAGACTCCTTTATTAGCCCTTCGTAATGTTGTAGGCGAAGAACTGCGAATTAAGCCCATTGATTGGATATCCAGATAACGTAGAAGAAGCCACGACAATCTGAGGGTAAAGATAAATCCAATCGCTCGCCGCATCTGCCACGATTATTCTATTTGCTCTTTTGAGCAATTGAGTCTGAGCCGTGGCCGACTTTGCTTGCTCGGCTGCGTTAATTAAGGATATTACACGGGGATTGTTGTAACCCCAGTAGAAATTTGGATTGCCGTACCAGACGACATCACGATCGTTTACGTGCTCCTGCAAAGTTGCCGCATAATCGAGTTTCTTGTAGACGTTGTTATACCACTGGTCAGCGGTGATGATGTTGATATTTACGGTGATGCCAACCTTTGCAAGCTCAGACTTGATAAAAGTCGCAGCAGCTGGATGTGGATCGTAGTTTGGAGTGTCGAGTCTGAAGGTAAAACCCTTGGGATAACCGGCCTGAGCCAATTGCTTCTTAGCCAGAGTGGGGTTGTATGGATTTACCTTTGTGAGGTTTTCATACCAAGGATCCGTTGGGGGAACCATCGATCCAGTAAGTGTTCCGTACTCTCCCCAAATTGACTGCAGAAGCTTCTTATTATCTATTGCTGATGTAATCGCTTTACGGACTAGCGGTTTCTTGAATGGGGCGACTCGATCATTGAAGACGAGGAGAAGTTTGGTCGTAGAGGCACCATTGGTGATCTTAAATGCCGAACTCTTGAATTGGGCGAGTGCATCGGGACTCTGTTCGCTGGTAATGACATCCACGGCGCGAGTGAGGAGTGCGTTATTGAGAGCAGTGGCATCGGTGAAATAGCGGAAAACCACCTGCTTGTTCTTAGCAGCTGATCCCCAATACCCGTCAAACCGGTTCAAACTAAGGGTTGATCCGCGCTTCCAAGTTCCCAAAGTGTATGGACCTGTTCCATCTTCACTAGCGCTGATGTCCTTAGCGTCCTCGTTCACAATCCAGATGTAGCTCAAGTTGTAGACGAAGGAGATTGAACGGCTGGAAAGAGTTATTACAACACTCTTGTCGTTCGGAGTTGCGACAGATTTTACAACCTTGAAACTACTCTTTCTCGCTGATTGCGAATTGGCAGCGGTGACTTTTCCGATGCTGTACTTGACGTCGGCCGAAGTGAGGGTCTTTCCCGAGTGGAAACGGACATTACTACGGAGTGTGAATGTGTAAGTCAATCCGTCAGAGCTGATTTTGTAGGCTGTCGCAAGGAGGTTCTCTACCTTGCCGGAGTCCGTCAACTTGAAGAGGCCTTCGTATACATTGCCGTTGAGGGCCTCAGTGACTCCCTGCCCACCTCCGCCTGTGTTATCTAGATTCTGTGGCTCGTAAAGGGAGCCTATATTAATTGTGGCGTTAGAATCCGCCGCTATTGCATTCGTGGTTGTAGTAACAAGACTGAGGGCAAGCACACCGACCATGGCGAACTTACCAAACTTCTTCGTGTTCATTATTCCTTCTCTCTTGTAAGTGGTGGTTTAAAGATTTAATTCGAGTTCGATCAGTGGACCTGGTGGCCGATAGTGAATATTGGGTCGATTGGGGCAGAGCAGTTTTCAAGAGTTTGATTCGGCTCCCCACAAATGGGGGATTCTTAATGACCGACGTGAATTAGAAGTTGCAACAGATAGCGCTAGATGTGCGCTTCAAATCAATGTGACGACGGGTAACATGCTCACTAAACACAGACCGATGTTAGTCTATTGGTCGCTTTCATATCTGCGTCGGCTTCTCTTATGAGAATGCCTTGCAGAAGGCGCAGTAATGGGTCAGGCGTTTCGTTCTGTTCAATTTCAAAGGGAAGGGATTGAAGCATGGGAAAAGTCACAGTCACATTTCTAGGTGCGACAGCAACCGTCACCGGTAGCAGATTTCTGGTTGAGAGTGAGAAATCAAGGATTGTCGTAGACGCCGGTCTATTTCAAGGATTGAAAGCAGACCGGAAGAGGAATTGGGATCCATTTCCTGTCGAACCATCGACAATTGATGCAATCGTCCTGACGCACGCACACTTGGATCATTGTGGGTACTTACCTTTACTCGTGCGCCAAGGATTTAGAAATCAGATTTTTGCCACGGAATACACCATTAAGTTGGCAGCGGTCATTCTTCGGGACTCTGGGCACCTACAGATGGAGGATGCAGAATTTGCAGCGAAGAAGGGATTTTCAAAGCATCCAACCCCGCTTCCGCTCTATAACTTGGATGATGTTGAAAAAACTTTAAATCATTTTACTGAGGTGCCCTTCCGCAAGAGGATCCAATTAACTCAAGACGCCTCCGCTACTTATTTTCCGTCAGGACATATTCTGGGATCAGCCTTCGTCTTATTGGAAATTGATGGGAAGGCCTTACTTTTCACCAGCGATATGGGGCGGAGCAACCATCCCCTTCTGGCATCGCCGGATAGGCCACCACAGATGGCTCTTGATGCCGTAATAACGGAATCTACTTATGGCAATCGAGTTCACGAGACACCAATGAGGTCTTTTGCTGATGAAATCAATGCCGGAATGAAGCGTGGCGGATCCATACTTATTCCAGCATTCGCGGTTGATCGCACGGAAGTGATTCTGATGGCCCTTCGGGAGTTGATAACCGATCGATCGATTCCAAACATTCCGATCTACGTTGATTCTCCAATGGCCCTAACGGCACTGGACTATTACCGAGAGGCGGTCAAGGAGGACGCCCCAGAGCTCGGTGCAGGTGTGGGAGAACGTTGGAAGTCCGTGGACCCGTTTGACCCAGGAAATCTCCACCAGATGCGAACAACGGAGCAATCAAAATCCCTTAATGAGTTGAAAGATAAAAGCATCATTATTTCAGCAAGCGGTATGGCGACTGGGGGGCGAGTAGTTCACCACTTGGCCAACATGCTGCCTGACCCGAAGAACACCGTGATTCTCGTCGGATTCCAGGCTGCGGGTAGTCGAGGTCGATCCCTAGAGGAGGGAAAAAAAGAGATCAAGATGTACGGCAAATGGGTGCCAGTCCAAGCGCACATTGTGAAGGTTGAAAATTTCTCTGTGCATGCCGATTCTAATGAACTCATTTCCTGGCTGCGAGAGATTTCACATTCAAAAGAGGCTTTTGTAGTCCACGGTGAACCGGATGCGCAGAATTATTTAGCATCACGTCTTCGCACCGAATTGGGATGGAAAGCGACCGTTCCTAAGACTGCCCAAGTTTATGAGGTGGGCTAAGACCGTCCGACTACTGGCGGGACGAATCTACGTATTTCCGGAGTTGGGGCTCTGAGGAAATCAAAGTCACAGCCTTCATCTGCCTGGAGCACATGTGCCTGATAAAGAGCGGGCCACCCTCGCAGGTGCGGGCTTACCGGTGGAACCCAAGCCCTCTCTCGTTCAGCAAGTTCTGCATCGGTGAGACGCACATGGAGCGAACGGTTTGGAACGTCGAGTTCGATGATGTCGCCATCTTTAACCAATCCAAGCGGACCGCCAATAGCGCCTTCGGGTGCGACATGCAGAACGCAAGTGCCAAAAGATGTTCCACTCATACGAGAATCAGTGACTCGGACCATGTCGACCACACCTTCTGCCGCAAGTTTCTTTGGAATCGGAATCATTCCCCACTCTGGCATTCCGGGGACGCCGACGGCTCCGCAACCTGAAAGAACGAGCACACTATCTCTTGTAACATCGAGATCGGGATCATCAATACGGGTGCGCATATCTTCATATCCCGTAAAGACGACGGCGGGACCTGCGTGCGTTATCAGTTCATGTGATGCTGCCGAAACTTTGATTACTGCGCCCTTAGGTGCGAGGTTGCCGGAGAGAACAGAGAATGCACCTGTGGGTCTTATGGGATTGTCGATTGATCTAATTGCCCTGTTGGACTCAACTCGCGGCGACATATGTTCGCCAAGGGTTTTTCCGGTGAGGGTCTTTGAATCAAGTTCGAGGAGTTCTCGAAGTTCATAAACAAGCGCTGGTAACCCACCTGCCTTATGAAAATCCTGAATTAGCCCAACACCGGAAGGTTCCACATCAGCAAGAACAGGAATGTTCTCTCCGAGATTCGCGACGCTCCCCAGGGTGAGCTCGCCACCGATACGTCCGGAGATTGCTATTAAATGGATGAGGGCGTTGGTAGAGCCACCACATGCGTGAAGCACGCGTATGGCATTTCGAAAAGCTTGGGGTGTCATGATGTCGGAAGGAAGGATCTGCTCTCGTACCATCTTCACAACTTCACGGCCAGATGCGAATGCTGCAATCTTTCTTGCCGCATCATTATTTGGAATTGTGGAAGTTCCGGGAAGAGACATTCCCAAGGCTTCAATCATCAGAGCGACTGAGGAGGCCGTACCCATTGTGTTACAGGATCCAAGACCGCAACTGAGACAGCTCTCAAATTCTCTCCACTCCTCGGCTGAGATCTTCTCGGATCGATAATCTGCCCACATCCGCCAGAGATCAGTGCCAGTTCCGATCCGTTTCCCTTTATACATTGCTGCGGGACGGGCGCCAGCAGTAAACATGACCGTTGGGAGATTTGAACTTGCCGCACCCATAAGAGCGCCAGGGACACTCTTGTCGCAATTTGCCAGCAGAACAACTCCGTCGAGCGGGTAAGAGCGCAGGTACTCTTCAACCTCCATAGAAAGTAAGTTGCGGTAGAGCATTGCCGAAGGCTTCATAAGATCTTCGCCAAGTGACATCACAGAAAAGACAAGTGGGATACCGCCAGCATCAACTACTCCGGCCTTGACATCCTCGATGTAATCGCGCAATGGAAGATTGCAAGGGTTCAGTTCACTAGAAGAATCGGCGATTCCTATGACTGGTCGGTCGTTATCGGGTTCAATTTTCAACCCGACCGAGGCCATTACTACCCGATGCGATAGTGCGACTTCGTCATTGCCGGCAAACCACTCGCTACTTCTTAAGGTGTGCTCAGACAACATGTATGTACCTCACGGCTTAGGAATACCTAGCCCAGCGGCACCAGGATCAGATTGCTTAAATGGCTTTCCACTTCGCTTGAGCCATTCGAGCGAAATTTCCGCACGGCGCACCTTCTCGCGAGCAATGGCAATCGCGTCATTCTCTAGGTGCATACCAGAAGGATAAATCCCGCGAGAGTTCCGCAATCCAAACTTTACATAAAGAGGCGAGGAAACTGCGACCAGATCTGCAATTTCGTTTCCCCGCACGACACCACCGAGGCTATCTGGAGCTTCAACGTATAGGTCTAGAGGTAAATCTGTTGCTCCGCGCATTTCTGCCAATTCATGGATTGTGAGGTCTGTTGGCAGATTAATAGTGTCTCCACCAATGGATTGAAGGAGCTTAACGGTTGCAGGATTGGATGGTGCCTTCATTGCAGAGACTTTTAAGACGGCGTCACCAGGAATTTCTCCCTTAGCGCGAGCGCCAGATAGAACTTGTAGAAGTCCAAGGTCGGCAACGAGAAGGCCGCGGATGCCACATTCAAATGCGCGCAGCGCGTCTTCGACCGCGTAACGAAGTTGTCGCATTCCGCGGATAGATCCACCGAGGGCAGCACCTTCGGGAGCGCGTGACATCGCCCCGACTCCCCACTCCTCGCGTGGTCCGATAAATAGCGAAATTTCCAAACCTGCATCCGAACCGATCTTCGACATCTCTCTCAACTCAGATTCAGTGTGTAACATCGCGCCACTGCCCTGTGAGACGCGGTTGATAGTGACTCCACGTTTTTTGGCTTCTTCAAGAGCGGCGCTGAGCACCTTTGGCCCTTCAATAGAAGGAATTTCAATTCGAAAATGTGCACCATCTGGAAAGCGCGCGGTGCTGGCCAATGGAAGTGACTCTGGGCCGAATTCGCCCAATAAGGTATCTGCGAGCATTAAAATGTCCGTTCGGTATTGCCGAACGTCGTTCGGCAATACCAGTATTCCTTATCCGCCCTGATTGTCAACGATTGCTAATCCTCTTCCAGATTCGGTTCAATGAGGCGCTCAAGTTTTCGTTTGAGAAAGAGGATCACGATAACGACAACAGTGAGGAAGCCTATGGCCCAGTATTTGAGGACGTTCTCAAGTTTGGCTAGTTGATTTGAAAATTCGTAACCTAAGAGAACGACAATGGTTGAAAAAACAATGCCGCCAGCGGCGTTCCATTTGAGAAATGTCCAGTACGGAACTCGATTCATTCCAGCGAGAGCTGGGACAAGGGCGCGTAAGAGTGCTTGTGCTCTCCCAAAGAAGATTGCCCCCCCGTGATACTTATCAAAAATATGTTGGGCGAGACGCCAACGTTTAGCTCCGACCAATTTCCCCATCCGGGAAACTTCGATCCGCGGACCAAAGTGCTTTCCCACTTCGTAGCCCACTGAATCACCAGCAATTGCTCCAATGATCGCGCTGAGGAGAAAGAGCCAGAGCGGCCAAACTTTCTGATAGGCGAGAACGCCTCCTATGAGTAGAGATGTCTCACCTGGCAGTACAAAGCCAACAAAAGCCGCAGCTTCGGTGAAAGCTAAGAGGATGAGCAGCATGAAGAGGGGTATCTGAAGATTATTGGCTACGAGCCAGTCGGCCGTGGTTTGAATCCATTGGGACATGAGGGTAAGCCTATTGGTAGGCACTATCTTTATCTCTTGTGACGACTCATAGGGGTTCTATTCGAGTGCTTATGCTGGTCGCAACATCGGTAGCCACTGATACTCGAGTGCTACGAGAAGCCCAGAGTTTGGTGAGAGATGGCTATGAGGTGTTGATCATCGGCCGAAATGTGCCCGATGACTATGTGGCGCCAGAGGGGATTGCCGTTTATTCGGCATCGAGTGGAAGGGGCTTACGCCCATCATCGATAGGCTCAATGACCGCAAAGAGGATGCCTCTACATATACGCGCGATTCGGTGGGCACTTCTACCGTTACACCGCAGACGCTCTTTCCAGGCCTGGGCTAAATCCGCCTATGCCGTCGGTTCAACCTTGAAATTTGACCTCGTTCATTCGCATGATTACACGGCGCTCGCACTCGGTTCGCGTCTGGCAACCGAGCGGAATCTTCCACTTATATATGACAGCCACGAGTGGTGGTTAGGAAAACAACGACAGTATCGACCTACTCCGATCTCGGATCTGAGAGAGGCTAAGGTTGAGCAGAGACTATCGCAGCGGGCCGCGGCCGTAATTACCGTCGGCGAATCAATTGCAGGGCTGATGCGAAGTAAACGTGGAGTTAAGGATGTCTACGTTGTGCGCAATAGTTTTCCTGACTCTGGAGATCAGAGTAAGAGGGTCGCCTCACCACCTAACGGAATAATTTACGCCGGAAGAATCGACGCTTACCGCGAACTCGAAGTAATAATCGAAGTTTCGAGGGAGATTGATTTGCAAATCTCCTGGATGGGTGAGCACGAAAATCAGTGGGCCTCGAAATTTGTTCCGATAGCAAGGGAAGCGGGAATTGAAATCTTGCCTTCGCAGCCGTTAGCTGCTGTGACGACGGCTATGCAGAGTGCAGGTTTAGTATTCGTCACTCATTCCAACCGGTTCGAGTCTCATCGCTTGGCAATGCCAAACAAACTTTTCCATGCTGTTCATGCTGGCGTTCCCTTGATCGCAACAGATGTAACCGAACTAGGTAATATAGTGCGCCAATTCGACATAGGTGAGTTATATAAACCTGGTGATGCTACGTCGATGGCGGAGGCGATATCGAGAGCGATCTCCCGACATGCAATTCTCATTGAGAATGTTAATCGAGCAAAATCAGAATTGTCATGGGAAAGAGATTCAGAAGTGTTGAGCAGCATCTATAGGCAAGTTTTAGCAGAGGTTCGATAATGGCGAAATACGACGTCAGTATTCTCGCCACGGGTAGAGATGTTTCTAATGCTCGTCTGCAGCGAGTCATGGCGTCATGCGTATCCGCGGGGCTCAAGGTCGAACTTTTTAGCACCGGTAACAAGTGCGACACTCCTGCAGGAGTGGACTTTCATACTGTCGCGAAAGGATCACTCGCGATGCGGGTAACTAATGCATTGATCACCCCCTGGCGCGCGAGAGGCCGTGTTCTCTTTACTCCAGACCCAGAGGGTGCGATCGCCATCTGGTTAAGTTGCATCATTTATCGTCGTCCTTGGGTCGCGGATGTTCGGGAGGACTATCGACTCCTAATTGAAGACAGGGCGTGGGCTAAAGGTCTACAGAAATTGGTAGCGATACTTCTTGCAAAACTTGCCCTCTTCTCCAGTGCGAGGGCTGACGTAACTGTCGTTGTCGACGATTGGGTCCGCCCACTACAAGCGAAGAAACGATTGGTCGTGAGGAATGCGCCGGACACTCGTTTTTTGCCTGAAATAAGCGATCCAGATCTTTCTCCGCGCGCACTCTATGTCGGAGACGTGCGGGGTTCGCGTGGACTCTGGTCGATGCTTCGTACCATGGAGTTGGCACCTGATTGGCAATTGGACGTAGTCGGGACAATTTCCAAAGAAGATATATCTCAGGTGCTCTCCTGGAAAGAGAAATCTCCCGCTGCACTGCGCGTGAAATTTCATGGTGCTCTTAATCCACAAGAGTCCTGGAAACTTGCCAGCGGAGCTTGGGTTGGTCTGTCGCTACTCGAAAACACTCCAGCATTCCGACGCGCATGGCCTACGAAAATCGGGGAGTACTTGGCTTGCGGAATACCTGTGATAACTACGGATCTACCCCGTCCTAAGGAGGTCATAATTGAAACGCGCGCGGGTGGTACCGTGGACTTTGACACCAACGAATTGACGGCTGGGCAGACTGCAGGGATTTTGAATTCTTGGGCTGAAAACCCCGATAAATATGCTGCAGTACGTGGACGCGCGCGAGACCAAGTGGAGAAATGGCGGAGTGGCGCAAGTTACGACCTGATCGCTCAAGCAATTGCGGGATTAACTGAGGTCAAAAGGTAAGGTTTGCATATGTCCTCTCCGCGTATCCATGCCACTTCTGATGTCGCGGCAGACGTTGAAATTGGCGACGGCTCTTCAATCTGGCATTACGCCCAGGTCCGCGAAAATTGTGTGCTTGGTGAAAATGTAATCGTCGGTCGAGGTGCCTATATTGGAACTGGTGTGCATGTTGGATCAAATAGCAAGATTCAAAATTACGCTCTCCTCTACGAGCCAGCACTTTTAGAGGCTGGAGTATTTATCGGTCCTGGCGTGATCTTGACGAATGATGAATATCCACGTGCAATCAACCCAGATGGATCGCAGAAGAATGGGAGTGATTGGGAAGCCAAAGGCGTGATAATACGTGAGGGTGCTTCAATCGGAGCGGGAAGCATCTGTGTTGCCCCGGTTGAAATTGGAGCTTGGTCATTGGTGGCGGCGGGGTCAACCGTTACCAAAAATGTCCCAGCATTCGCGCTTGTTGCTGGAGTGCCAGCAAAGCGCATTCGTTGGGTCGGTAAGGCTGGCGTACCATTGACGGATGATGGCGCTGGAAATTTCACTTGTCCAAAAACTGGCGCGCGTTATTTCCAACGCGATGCAAATACTCTGGCGGAAGTAGAAAAATGAGCAGAATGATTCCAGCAGCAAAACCAATTATTGGCGAAGAAGAGCGCGCTGCGGTAGATCGCGTGCTGCAATCTGGCATGCTGGCGCAAGGCCCAGAAGTCGCGGCATTTGAGAGTGAATACTCCGCTACGGTACAGAACCGTTACTGCATCGCAGTTAACTCGGGTACTTCGGGACTTCACATGGCGCTAGAGGCGATCGATATGAATGCTGGCGATGAAGTTATCGTGCCATCCTTCACCTTTGCGGCAACTGCAAACGCGGTAGCCCTCACTGGGGCTACTCCTGTTTTTGTTGATATCGATCCCCTCACTTTCAATATCGATCCCAAAGCAGTTGAAGCCGCTATAACGCCTCGCACTCGCGCGATTCAACCCGTTCATCTTTATGGGCAACCAGCAGCGATGAAAGAAATCATGGCTCTTGCCAAGCGCCACTCCCTCTTGGTTGTTGAGGATGCCGCTCAAGCTCACCTGGCCTCTCTAGATGGAACCCCCGTTGGTGCATTTGGTATTGCCGGTGTTTTCTCTTTCTACCCCACTAAGAACATGACTTCTGGCGAAGGAGGCATGATCACAACTGGATCGGATGAGGTTGCCCGTCAGTGCAGGTTGCTGCGAAATCAGGGTATGGAGAAACGTTATGAGAATGAGATCGTTGGATTCAATACTCGAATGACGGAGATTCATGCTGCGATCGGTCGAGTTCAATTGCGAAAATTGGCGAATTGGACTGCGATTCGCCAAGCAAATGCAGAGTTTCTCAATGAGAACCTAAATGGCGTTGTTGTCCCCTACGTTGCTCCGGGAGCCGTTCACGTTTATCACCAATACACGATTCGAGTTGTCGGTCATGACCGAGATGCGTTTGCTGCCGAGATGTCCAAGCGCAGTGTTGGAAGTGGCGTTTACTACCCGATCCCGGTTCACAAACTTCCATCCTTTGGCTTATCTTTCGATCTCCCCGAGACCTCACGAGCATGCAGAGAAGTTCTCTCGATTCCAGTCCACCCCTCACTCTCACCAGGCGATCTTGAAACAATAGTCTCGGTAATCAATTCAATTGCCGCAGCAGGTGCTTAAGTAGTGGCAAATCTCCGTGCTGGATTGGTCGGACTTGGCATGATGGGACGACACCATGCACGAGTTCTTGCATCACTTCCTGGCGTTGACCTCATTGGCGTTTCAGATCCTGCGGGGGATCTTGCTGGCGTTGCCCAGGGTCGCACAGTTGTCAGTTCAGTAACTGAGTTGATTGCTATGGGAATTGACTACGCAATGGTTGCGGTACCAACTATCTACCATTTGGAAATCGGCAAGGAACTTGCTAGGGCAGGAATTCATGCAATGGTGGAGAAACCGCTTTCCCATGACACGCTCACCTCAAAAGAATTAACGAAGGCATTTAGCGATGCAGGACTGATCGGAGCAGTGGGACATATCGAGCGGTACAACCCATCGCTGCAGGAAGCTCGTCGTCGACTCAGTCAACTCGGTGCGCTCTATCAAGTGGTTACTCGCAGGCAAGGGCCGTTCCCTGCACGAATTGCCGATGTCGGTGTTGTTAAGGATCTCGCAACTCACGATATTGATCTCACCTCCTGGATCACAAGCCAGACTTACACTTCGGTCTCTGCTCGCACCGCGCTACGGACAGGGCGGGTGCACGAGGATCTCGTTGCGGTCGTTGGCACTCTGGCCGATGGCACAATTACAAATCATCTGGTCAACTGGCTAAGCCCGCTCAAAGAGCGGGTAACCATATTGACGGGCGAGAAGGGAGCTTTTGTCGCAGACACCTTGACCGCTGATTTAACCTTTTACGCTAACGGTACCGTCACTTCTGGGTGGGATGAGATCGCCCAATTCCGCGGAGTGAGCGAAGGAGATGTCATCCGATACGCGATATCCAAACACGAACCGCTTCGCATGGAGCATGAGAATTTCCGCGATGCCATTCTAGGCAAGCCGGCCGACATTGTGACTATGGAACAGGGTTTAGCGACCGTTGTGGTTGCCGAAGCCATTATCGAGAGTGCACAGAGAAATTCGACGGTCATGATACCTGCGTCACGATAATTGCTTTCCATGAATCCCGAAGAACGCTCCAAGGTCCATATTCTCTCAATAGTTACCAATAATGCGGTCGGCGATTCAAGAGTTCTCAAGTCTGCAGAGACTTTAGCGACAGCGGGGTACAAGGTGACGCTGCTCGCCGGGCTTATTGGTCATGTTCCACCAACTGAGTCGATAAAGGGTTTCACAATTCTTCGTGCGCCGAGTGTTAGTAAGTACGGCCAGAATAGACATCGACCCCTCTTTCCTTTTAATTACATATTGGATTTGAGTAATCAATACCTTCCTCGAGGAAAGCGCTTTGTTCGTTACGGATGCAAAATGTTTACTCCAGATCGCTTACTTTGGCGTTGGGCAACTCCGATCCTGATAAAGATTTCCCCTAAATTTCTCTATTTATGTTGGCCAATTCTGAAAGATGGCGAGAAGACTTTTGGGAAGGTCATCGATGAACTTAAGCCAGACATCATTCACGCCAATGACTGTGACACCCTCGGGCTGGCTATGCGAGCAAAGAGGCGTGCCTTTATTAAAGGCCGTTCAATAAGAGTTCTTTACGACGCCCATGAGTACGTGAGTGGCGTGCATCGCAAGCACCCAAACTGGCGGTTGGCGATGACAATGTTAGAGCGCTCGTCTATAAAACGCGTTGATGCGGTGATGACTGTCTCCGAAACGATTGCTGGGATGCTTGCTGATGACTACCAATTGAAGGAGCGACCTGCTGTCGTTCTTAATGCTCCACGCCGCCAACAACCTATGATCGACGAATCACTTCAAACTATCCGCAAAAAGATCGGTTTGGCTCCTAATATTCCCCTTCATCTATATGTTGGCGCGGCTGCGCCACAGCGCGGTCTAGATACGATGGTTGAGGCGCTGGTGGCAGCACATGGTCATCACATTGCACTCGTGGTAAATACAAATGCGCCTTATATAAATGGTCTGCTAAAGAAGGCGGTTGATCTTGGCATTCGGGACCGAGTGCATGTCCACCCGTACGTACCCGAGTGGTACGTCTCTACTTTTGCCTCCGATGCGACGAGTGGGGTGATTCCAATCTTGCACCACCCAAATCATGAAATTTCCCTAGTGACCAAATATTTCGAGTATCTGCACGCTCGCATTCCAATCATTGTAAGTGACGTGAAAACGATGTCTGAGGAGATTCTTCTGCAAGGCAATGGTCTCGTCTTTCCTGCCGGAAAAGCTTACGAATTGGCTGATCGATTTGAAAGGATAACCGTCGACCGTGCTCAATATCTTGCAGCGATTACCGAATCCATGCTTGACGAATATTCGTGGGAGCTGCAAGGCGATAAACTAGTCGAGGTCCATGATGGGCTCGCCCAACTTGCCACACTCAAGAGAAAGACGAGATGAGGGATTCTTTAATGAAAATCACCGTAGTCGCGCTTGGCAAAATTGGTCTTCCCCTTGCAGTTCAGTTTGCACGCAAAGGTCACTCGGTCATCGGAGCGGATGTTAATGAATCGACGGTTGCCCAAGTTAGAGCGGGAGTTGAACCCTTCCCGGGTGAAGACCATTTAGCTGAGTATTTGAAAGAAGTTGTGGTAAGCGGGCATCTCCAAGCCACAACCGATACTACAACTGCAGTTGCGCAGAGCGATGTTGTTGTTGTTGTTGTCCCACTTTTTGTTGACGAGCAAGGTGTTCCCGATTTTGGATGGATGGATGCAGCAACTGAGGCGATTGGTAAAGGGCTAAAACCCGGCACACTCGTCTCGTACGAGACCACACTTCCAGTTGGAACAACTAGAACACGCTTCGCGCCTGCTCTTGAAAGAGTATCCGGTTTGACAGCTGGCGTTGATTTCCACTTGGTCTTCTCGCCCGAAAGAGTTTTTACGGGCCGGGTTTTTGCTGACTTACGTAAATATCCAAAATTGGTGGGAGGGGTTGACGCGGCTAGCGGAGCACGCGGCGTCAAATTCTATGAAGATGTGCTCGATTTCGACTCGCGGTCCGATCTCGCACGGCCTAATGGTGTCTGGGATCTCGGGAGTTCTGAGGCTTCAGAATTGGCTAAATTGGCCGAGACCACTTATCGCGACGTGAACATTGCACTAGCAAATCAATTCGCGCTCTTCTCAGAATCCCATGGAATTGATGTTCAGAAAGTTATTGATGCATCCAATTCGCAGCCATTTTCGCATATTCATCGCCCTGGAATTGCGGTGGGTGGCCATTGCATTCCGATCTATCCCCGTTTCTATCTCTGGAATGATCCAGCAGCAACTGTGGTTAGTGCCGCACGAAGCGCAAATGCAGCAATGCCCGCGCATGTTGTCAATACACTGGCAAAGATCCACGGCGATCTACGTGGGCAACGCGTTGTGGTATTAGGTGCTGCTTATCGTGGTGGAGTAAAAGAGACAGCCTTCTCCGGAGTTTTCCCCACAGTATCCGCTCTTGAGCAAGCTGGTGCTGTAGTGAGTGTTCAGGATCCGATGTATACCGATGATGAGTTAGAGCACTACGGATTCCAGAGTTATCATTTTGGAGAAGAAGTTGACGCTGCGATCGTGCAAGCGGACCACAAGGAATATCGTCAATTGTCTAAGAGCGACCTACCAGGTTTACAGACAATTCTTGATGGCAGGGGCATTACTTCAGAAGAGAATTGGCGGGGAGTTCGCTACCACGTTGTCGGGCGGGCTCTCTAGTAGGAGATTCCCTCGGGATCGAGTCGGTAGACTCGCAGCACCATGGCGCGCAACCTAGTTAATCTCGAAGAGGTATCCAAGGCCTTCGATATTAAGCAGTTACTCGATCAGGTCTCGCTGGGTATTTCCGAGGGAGATCGAATAGGCATTGTTGGTCGGAACGGATCTGGGAAAAGTACTCTTCTACGAGTCATTGCATCGGTTGAACCAGCAGATAGAGGTCGCGTTACCCAAGCAAATGGAATCCGAGTGGGATTGCTATCCCAGGTGGATTTTGCCGATCCATCTGCGACAGTTCGTGATGTCGTACTCGGGAAGCGACAAGAACATGAATGGGCGCGCGAGGCTGGAATTAGGGAGGTATTTGACGGACTTTTTGGAGGCCATTCCGAAGAATTCTTCAATCGGACTTTTGGGGCGCTCTCGGGTGGAGAGCGTCGAAGAGTTGGTCTGGCAAAACTTCTCATTGATGACCTTGATTTAATTCTTCTTGATGAGCCAACAAACCATCTAGATGTCGAGGGTGTCGCTTGGCTTTCACGTCACCTCAATTCTCGAAAAGGTTTAGCGGTGGCGGTTATTACGCATGATCGTTGGTTTCTAGATGCCGTAACCGAACGCACATGGGAAGTAGTAGATGGCTCGATTGAAGAGTATGACGGAGGCTATTCGGCCTATATATTGGCAAAAGCCGAACGTAGTCGACAGGCATCAGCGATGGAAGGCCGCAGAAATCAGCTTATCCGCAAGGAACTTGCTTGGCTAAGAAGGGGTCCACCTGCGAGAACAACAAAACCGAAATTTAGAGTGGATGCAGCTAATGAGTTGATTTCAGCTGAACCCGCGCCTCGTGATGGAAATGAACTTCTTCGTTTTGCGCGAAACCGTCTCGGTAACACGGTTTACGAACTTCATCACGCGCAGATTCGTGCGGGAGATAAAGAGATTCTCGCCGATACATATTGGAATGTTGGACCTGGCGATCGCATCGGAATTGTCGGCATCAATGGTGCGGGTAAGACCACGCTTATGCGGACTCTTGTTGGAGAGATAAAGCCAGCAGCCGGAAAATTAATCAAAGGTGTTACAGTCAAGGCTGCTTTTCTCTCACAGCACCTTACTGAATTGAAATCGACGTGGCGCGTTCTTGAGGCGGTTGAAGATGTGGCCTTCCATGTCGAATTGGGAAATGGAAAGGATCTCTCCGCCTCGCAACTCTGCGAGAGACTTGGTTTTGACCGCGAGTCACAATGGGCACCCGTTGCCAAACTTTCAGGTGGAGAGAGAAGGCGGCTTCAGCTCACGCGTCTCTTAATGGAAAGTCCTAATGTTCTTCTATTGGACGAACCGACCAACGATTTTGATATCGAGACGCTTACGGAATTAGAAGACCTGCTTGATAGCTATACCGGCACAATTCTCGCGATTTCACACGATCGCTATTTTCTTGAGCGCGTATGTGATCGTTTTGTTGGGATGCTCGGAGATGGACAATTACGCGATCTTCCGCGTGGAGTAGATCAGTACTTAGAGCAGCGGGAAGAAATGATTCTTAAGGCCAATGAGAGTGAGAATTCCACGAGGAAAGCTTCAAGTGCGGCTGAGGAGCGCCAATTGAAGAAGGATCTTGCCCGCCTTGAGCGACAAATTGAGAAAGCGAATGAAAGGGAACGCCAACTTTTACGGGAACAGGACGAGAATTCCGATGACACTGAGCGATTGGTGGATATTCATAACGCATTGGATGAGACGCAGAAAGTACGTGCAGATCTTGAAGAGCAATGGTTGGCTGCGACCCTTCAACTTGAAGATTGAGATAAAGTTCGCCAATGAGGATTGACTTACTCGCCGCACTTGCGGGGGTATTCATTGCAATCCAGTCCAGAGCCAATGGCGAGCTCTCATCGCGCATTGGGAATTCGCTAGAGGCTGCGCTCATTTCTTTTGGTTCGGGTTTAGTCATAATACTTTTGATTGCACTATTTCATCCGGGGATCAAGCGCGGTGTGGCAAAGGTTGCAACCGCCGTGCGCGAAGGGGCAATCCCAAAATGGCGCCTCATGGGAGGTGCGCTTGGCGGAATCGTCATCGCTGTGCAGACGCAAGTGGTTCCACTTATGGGAGTTGCAATATATTCGGTGGCAGTGATTTCAGGTCAAACCGCGACCTCTTTAATTGTCGATCGAATCGGTCTTACCGGAGGCGGCAAGAAAATGATTTCGAGGCATCGAATTGTTGCCGCCTCGCTTACAGTCCTTGCTGTCTTAGTCTCGGTCTGGGATCGAATTGATGCCAAGCATCTCTCATTTTTGGCGATTGCTTTGGGAATACTCTCGGGCGGCGTTGTCGGTATTCAACGAGCGCTCAATGGGCAAGTCAATGAATTCTCTGGACAGAGTTTTTCGACATCGCTCTTTAATTTCATTACCGGAACCATGCTTTTACTCATTCTATTTGCGGGTTCGGTTGTAACACGCCAGAGCCATCTATCTGCTCTTCCCCCAGGCCCTTGGTGGATGTACCTGGGAGGTGTAACGGGGCTGATTTATATCGCTTTTTCAGCGACCGTGGTGCAGCACGTAGGAGTGCTCACCTTCACGCTTTTTAGCATTGGCGGCCAACTCGTCGGCTCGCTCCTTATTGACCTTTTTCTTCCATCAGAAGGCGTGCATGTTGGCGTCTACCTAGTGACGGGGATCCTGATGACTTACCTAGGAGTTCTGGCAAATAACGATCGTGCGTTAGGAGGGAGCAGGTCCCGTAGAGTCGCGAATGATTAGGGGACACGGAAGATAGATAGTTGATGGCTCGGGAATTGAAGTGCCTTCGATCCATGCTTGGAGTATCTGAGCAGCCTTCACTCCCATTTCATGCTTTGGCAGAGCAAAAGTTGTAAGCGCCGGATTTATTCGATCCATCCTAGGAATATCGTTAAATCCAATCACAGAAATGTCTTCGGGGCATTTGATTCCAGTGGTTGAGAGGCGATCCATTACTCCAATTGCCAACTGATCATTTCCAGCGAGAATAGCCGTCGGCCTTGATGTCGAGTGCGAAACCAATTCTTTGGAAGCTGCCTCGCCAGCTGCTTCATTGAAACCGGTTGCAACTACAACCGGGCATTCTTCAGGCTCGAGTCCAAGATCCCTTATCGTTGTCAAAAATGCTCGGTGGCGGATATATCCAGGCGAGAGGTTCTGTGGGCTTGCAACGTGTGCGATCCGACGATGTCCAAGTTTTACCAAATACTTGATCGCATCTCGAACTTCTGCAACTTCATCACCTGCAACCGCTGGCAATAAGTGACTTTCGGTGGAACGGTTTACCAGGACGGCTGGGATATTTCTTTTTGATATTGCTTCGACTACAGGATCCTGGCGGAACGCAGTTGCGAGAATAAAACCATCGCATCGGCGACTCAACAACGTCATAAAAAGTTGCATTTCCTTTTTTGCATCGTTGTCGGTATTGACTATGAGCGCGCTGTAGCCCGCCGCGCCTAGGACCTCTTCAATTCCTCTCACGATCGGTGGAAAGAGCGGATTGGTGAGATCAGGGACAAGTAGTCCAATCGTGAAGGAACGACTCGTGCGCAGCCCCCTTGCAAAGGAATTTGGTTGGTAGTCCAGCTCGGCGGCTATTTCACGGACTCGTTGAACGGTCACGGCAGCGACAAGGTGTCTCGAATCTGGGTTGAGAGCTTTCGACGCAGTGCCGGGGTGGACACCGGCCGCTCGCGCCACATCGGCAAGTGTGCTGACCATTTTTCAAGAATAGGTGATACCACTCAGTCATACCAGGCATTTTTCGAGATCATTCTTTTTCAATAGATAACTCACTCGTTACAACCAAGGATTTGCGACTGGGGATGCAGTTTGAACTCGTGTCCTATCCAAATGGCAAAGTCTGGGAGAAATGGCTTTAGTACTTTTTTCCGCGTAGAGCGTTAACGGATCAAACGCACTTTTTGACAGCTGCTGCCACTGCCTTGACCACGTTCGGATCAAAGACACTTGGCACGATGAATGAGGCGTTGAGTTGTTCGGAGGAGACACAACCTGCAATCGCCTCGGCGGTCGCGACAAGGAGTTCGTCGGTGATCTTATGCGCATTGGCATCGAGCAATCCGCGGAAAATACCAGGGAAAGCGAGCACATTATTGATCTGGTTTGGCTGATCACTTCGGCCAGTGGCTACAACGGTTGCATGCTTTCGCGCAATAACGGGATCAATTTCAGGATCTGGATTTGCAAGTGCAAAAACGATCGCATCCCTACCCATGCCGGCAACGTCGGACTCCTTCAAGATATTGGGCGCGCTCACTCCAATAAATATGTCAGCATTCTTGAGCCCCTCAGAGATTGTGCCTGAGAAATCAGTTGGGTTGCAGTGATGGATGAACCAGCGACGGTCTGGATCCTGCGTTTTCGTTCCACTGTGAATAGCACCTTTTGTGTCAAAAGCAATGATGTTCTTTGCTCCACTTATGGTTAGCAAGCGGGCTATAGCGGTTCCGGCGGCTCCTGCGCCACTCATTATAATTTTGCAATCAGCAAGCTCTTTCTTCACCAATTTCAAGGAATTTCGCAGTGCCGCAAGAACAACAATTGCGGTGCCATGCTGGTCGTCATGAAAAACTGGTATATCGAGAAGTTCGCGCAGGCGTCGTTCGACCTCAAAGCACCTGGGCGCAGAAATGTCTTCAAGATTGATTCCCCCGTAAGCCGGAGCAATCAGTTGAACAGTACGAACGATTTCATCTACGTCCTGAGTGTCGAGGCAGACTGGCCATGCGTCAACATCTCCGAACCTCTTAAATAGCGCCGCTTTGCCCTCCATGACGGGAAGAGCTGCGGCAGGGCCGATATTTCCAAGACCTAGTACCGCTGACCCGTCGGTGACAACTGCGACTGTGTTTCGCTTAATAGTCAGTCGGCGAGCATTGGCTGGGTCATCAACGATTGCCTGGCAGATGCGAGCAACTCCTGGGGTGTAGGCCCGGGAGAGGTCATCGCGCGTCTTTAATGGGACTTTAGACTGAACTTCGATTTTTCCACCAAGATGGAGAAGGAAAGTCCTGTCGCTGACATTTCGGACTGAGAGTCCGGGTAGCGCACTGATCGCCTTTGTGATCTCTTCGGCATGATCTGCGTTGATTGTGTCGCAAGTGACATCTACGACCACTCGCTCCAAAAGCGATTCGACAACGTCAAGCGCGGTGATGGTCGCGCCAGCCTTTGTAATCGCAGCGGTCGCCTCTGCAACGGGCTGCGCCGAAGGTGCGCCTTCAACTCGAATTGTTATGCCATATCCAGGACTAGTTGATGCCATTTTTATACAACTCCATAAAGTCGGTCGCCCGCGTCACCAAGACCCGGAACGATGTAGCCATTTTCATTGAGCTTTATATCAAGCGCGCCGGTAACAATTGTTATTGGTACCGGCGAATTTTCAAAGGCTTGCTCCATATGAGCAATTCCTTCTGGGGCGGCGAGAATGCAGATCGCAGTGATATCAGTCGCTCCCAAATCGATTAAGTAATTGATAGCTGCCACCAGAGTGCCTCCGGTTGCCAGCATTGGATCTAGGACGAAGCACTGCCGCCCGGATAAATCATCTGGAAGTCGATTGGCGTAAGTGCTTGCTTCTAGCGTCTCTTCATTTCTCACCATTCCAAGGAAGCCAACTTCCGCTGTCGGAATCAGGCGGACCATCCCTTCCAACATTCCAAGTCCTGCTCTAAGAATTGGCACAACGACGGGAGTGGGACCCGCCATCTTGAGGCCCTGTGTGAGTGTCACCGGCGTTTTTACTTCTACCGTTTTAGTTCGGACGTCACGAGTTGCTTCGTACGCGAGCAATGTCACAAGCTCTTCGACCAGTCGGCGAAAGGTAGGCGAGTCCGTCTTCTCGTCGCGTAAAATCGTCAATTTATGAGAAATAAGTGGGTGATCTGCGACGTGGACTTTCATGTTCCCTACCTTACAGGGCTTTCCTTCCCGCGAAATGAGTGTCACTATGCAACCAGGGATGCATATCGAGTAGGAGGCCGCAATGACCCGAGAAGTTGACGTTGCTGTGGCAGCCTGGCACGAGGACGGTCGTTGGACTCTCGCACAACTCCCAAATCCACATGATTTAGCACACATTATCGACCGTTTGAAGAGCCAACGCACTAATGGCGGTGCAATTGCACTCATAGCGATAGACGAGGAGTTCTTCATCCTTGTCCGAGTACTGGGATCTCACATCAGTATGTTTATGAGCGATGCGACTTGCGCAATTGACTACGAGGTTGCGGCGGAATTTATCGAGTTAGCTGACTTGCCGTTTCCGGAGGAAGATGATGAACCCCTACCGACGGGTCACTTAGATATTTTGGCGGATCTTGGTCTCAACCATATGGAAATTTCAGCGCTCTGTGATGATGCCGAGTTATTCCCCGACGAACAATTGGATGCGATCGCAACGCGACTTGGCTTTGGAGAAGAATTTCGTCAGATAGTAGGTCTTTAATGGTTGCGAAATGAAAGAGTGCATTTCGTCATTGCACTCCTCATTTCGCAGTAGCATCTCGGCATGAACGTCGAAGAGGCGATGCGGATGGCGATTGATCTAGCCAAGAGTTCGTCGATGAACAGCGATGATGTTCCGGTCGGAGCGGTAATTATGGATGCAAGTGGTGAGCTTGTTGCTACTGGAAGCAACGAGAGAGAGTTGCATGCCGATCCGAGTGCGCACGCTGAAATTGTTGCGATGCGTAGAGCGGGTAAGGCGCTTGATGATTGGCGCTTGGACGGACATACACTCGTTGTCACCCTTGAACCGTGTGCGATGTGCGCTGGCGCCATAGTTCAATCCAGGATCTCTAAGGTGGCTTTTGGAGCCTGGGATGAGAAGGCCGGGGCGGTTGGTTCAGTCTGGGACATATTGCGTGATCCTCGAACGCTAAATAAAGCTGAAGTCGTTTCAGGGGTTCTTGCTCAGGAGTGTGCCGAGTTGCTTGCCACCTTTTTTGGAGAGAAGCGAAAAGGAAAATAGTTACGGTATCGTCACCCCTGGTGGCGTGTCTGAGCGGCCAAAAGAGCACGCCTCGAAAGCGTGTGTTGGGGAAACTCAACCGTGGGTTCAAATCCCACCGCCACCGCCAGTGTAAAACTGACGTTCGTCGGTGACATTCACGCCTTGGTCACATCTAGTAGTTTCTCGAATGGAGTTCGGCCGCCAATGCCGCCGTGGGGTCGATGGTAGTTGTAGTAGTCCTCCCACTCCTGGAGCTTCTCGTTGAGCTGATTGGTGTCATCAATCATCACCCCCTCCAGTAATCGATAGAACTCCTCGCCATCAATCCGGTGGGAGCGTTCTACTTTGCCGTTCAGCCGCGGCGTCGCCGGTCGGATATAGGTATGCCCGTATCCCTTGTCCAGGACATGCCAGTGGAACGCTGTCTGAAACTCAGATCCATTATCCGTTTGGATCGTATCGATGGTGAAGGGAATGCGCTGGGCAACATAGTCGATGAAGGCGATCGCGCTCTTCTGGTCGCAGCGGGGGTAGATACGCAATACTCGAAGGCGCGTGCAATCATCGATGGCGGTAAACTGATAGTGCTTGCGCAGTTTGCCATCCTTATCTTTTATGGGGGCTAAGAACTTCACATCGACCTGGACGTGATGGCCGGGGCGTTGCTTCTCATAGCGCTTCCAGCGCTGCTTATGAGGTTTGTAACGCTGCGAGGAAGGCAGGCGGTTCATCTCCAGCCGCTTGAGGATCCGCCAGACCCCTGAGCAACTGATAGTCACATCGTGATAGCGGGCTAAGTACATAGCGATCTTCTGCGGGCCGAAATGGTAGCTCTGTCGTAGATGAATGATCTTTGCCACCAGGTCGGTTTCAGTGGTTCTGGGGCTGTAGTGGGGACGACTGGATCGATCCTTGAGTCCATCCAGACCCTGTTCTTCATAGCGGTTCTTCCACCGGTAGAAGACCTGCCTACTGATTCCGAAGTACCGGCAGGTCGCGGCAACGCTTCCGGTCACTTCTACCGCCCTTGGTTTCAGCCGGTCATTGCAACAACTTCGAGAAACTTCTCCGATGGTGTCATCCAATTGAGTGTTTGTCGAGGGCGTGCATTGAGCTCTTGCGCAATTGCATCAAGTTCTTCCTCG